>JAJXXI010000148.1 GCA_021781185.1 bacterium | reverse complement strand
TTGCCAGAGTTCATCAGAAACTTCCCACGATTGAGTTTTGGCCATGCCGACAGCATAAACACAGTTTCATATCACACAACTGTTATTTACGGATAAGATCTAAAAGTCATATGCGTTAACTCCTGTGGGAAAAAGTGCAAAGAAACGTCGTGGGCGAAGTTCTTGGATTGATTGTCATAATGTTTTGAAAATGGTTACTTGGACTTCATACGGATTACCGTCAAGGAATTTGGCGGAGCTTCGTAGTCAAATGCGCGACCAATCTCGATGGGCGAAACTTCGGGCTTCGCCGCCGGCGGCCCGCCATCCGGGTTGACAACATCGGCATTGGCACCAGTCAGGACGGTTTTGGTCGCGCTGCCGGGAAGCGTGGTAATGCCATTCAGCTCGATGTGGAGCGGCTTGGCTTTGTCCGCGCCATTCACCAGTTTGAGGATCAGGTCGCCCGTCTTGCTGTCGCGCACCGAAGAAGCGGCGAATTTCCCGGCGTCGCCCACCGTGGTCCGAAGATAAGTGTCGCCACTGTTCAAGCTGGAGAGCTGTTGCACGTAATAGCTGATCGTCGGGAATACTCCCGTGTTGTTGAAACAAATCAAATCCGGCCGCCAGTTCGCATGTCTTTCGTTGCACAACAACGGCGCGTCGGAGGCGAATTGAACGACATCGCCATTTCTCTCCAAACTCGTCAGATACGCGGCTTCGGCAATGGCCGCGCGCAGCGTGCTGCGGCTTCTGGCATCACGGGCTGCATATTCGCCGACATAGACCTTCGACTTCGCCCGGTCGTAATTATCGTAGCGATGCAGATTGTTCCAGAACCATTGCGGACTTTCGTAGTAGTGCTCGTCCACAACCGGCACATGGAGTTTATCGGCAAACTTCCAGCCCAGGTCAAAATCCTCGCCGCTGGGAGCCGGCCCGACCGTGCCCACCACGGTGATTTCGGGATGCTTCGCCTTGATCGCCTCGTAGATCATCTGGAAGCGTTCGCGGAAACCGTCGGTCTGTTTATCCTCGTTGCCGACGCCGAGATATTTCAAGCCGAATGGCGCCGGATGACCGGCAGCGGCACGCTTGGCGCCCCAACTGGAATTCGTCGGGCCATTCGCCCATTCGATCAAATCAAGCACGTCTTGTATGTAGGCGGGCATGTCCGCCATCGAAATGCATTGCTGGCCGGTGCCGTAGGTGCGCGTGGAATTCTGGCACGAGACGCCGGCGGCGACGACCGGCAACGGCATGGCGCCAATGTCTTCGCAAAACTGGAAGTATTCGTAGAAGCCCAAGCCGACGCTCTGGTGATAGCGCCAGATGTTCGCCTGCCCTTTGCGCTGCTCGACGGGGCCGATGGTGTCTTTCCAGCGATAGATGTTATTGATGCCGTCGCCATGAACCAGGCAGCCTCCCGGGAAGCGCATGAACTTCGGATGCAAATCGGCGATGGCTTGAGCGAGATCGGCACGGAGGCCGTTCTTGCGGCCTTTGAAAGTCGCCTGCGGAAAGAGGGAAATCTCGTCCAGTGCGATCAAGCCGCTTGCCTTGGCCAGCACAACCAAGCGTGCGTCAGGATCGGTCTGGCTGGCGGTGATCGTCGCCGTGAGTTTCTTCCATACCGAGGGAGATGAGGCTTCGACGCTCGCCTCGCCCAGCACCGCGCCTTGCTTGGTCTCCAGTCGCACGCTCAACGGCAATTTGCCGACCGGCGTGCTGTTGCGCCCGTCGCCGACGTTGAGCATCCGGGCGAAGACGGAGAAGTTATATTTCTCGCCGGCCTTTACCGGGATGCCGTCGAAGCCGGCGTTGGACAAACCCACGCCTGCCCCCGCTTTTCTAATTCTGATGAGCGCGCAATGCGGATTATTCGCACAAATCGGGCAGGATGAATCCACCCACAGATCGCCCGCGCCGCCGCCGCGCTGAACAAATTCCCAACCGGTGAGCGGCCCCCAGCTCGGTTGCTCGGTGGCCTGATATTCGAACGAACGGTTCTGCACCAGTTCGGCGTAAAGCCCGCCATCGGCGGCATAACTCAAATCCTCGAAGAAGATGCCGAACAGGTCGGGACTGATCGGTTTGGCGGCGTTGGCATCCACCGTCACGCTGACGGTCTGCGCGTGGGCCGTCAGCGTGAGCAGGGAGATTGTGAAGAGCAATGCGATTTTGACCTGATTCATATTAGTCAGGATCGAGGCTGATGTGGATGCCGGGATTGCCCGGCCAGAAGGTGCCAGGACGAAACGAATGTTGTTTTGAGCTCATCAATTTCAGGCATTCTGCAAATCTGAGGGTGAAATGATCTTTTGAATCTGACCTTTTTCCAAAAGGACAATTTGATTCGCGCGCCGCAGAACCGCGTGCCGGTGTGCGATGATAAACGTCGTGCGCCCGACCATCAGGCGCTCCAAGGCCTGCCGCACCACGGTTTCGCTGCCCGTGTCGAGCGCGCTGGTCGCCTCATCGAGAATGAGCACGCGCGGATCACGGAGCAGCGCACGGGCGATGGCGAT
>JAJXXI010000652.1 GCA_021781185.1 bacterium | reverse complement strand
TGGACGGTGCTGGCGTCCCGCTGTCCCTTATCGTCAGCGGGGCCAACCGACATGAGGTCCAACTGCTGGCGGCCACTTTGGACAGCATTGTGATCGTGCGCCCCAAAACCAGCCGCCGCCGGCGGCAGAACTTGTGTGCGGACAAGGGCTATGCGGGGCGTCCCGCCGCGCAGGCCATGCAGCAATGCGGTTACACACCGCATGTGCGGCAGCGCGGAGAGGAAGCCCGCGCCTGCCGGCCAAGGTTAATGGTTTTTCATAACCAAGGTGGTCTCTGGTGCGTCTGCTTAAAGGGAATTGATTGTTCAATTCGCGTTGATTTACCAACATCTGCACTGCCATGACTAAAAAGAACTGGTTTCTGATCGGGACAGCGATCGTTCTGCTGTTGGTTTATGTGTGTTTTTTTACCCGCTGGTTCCAGCCGCAAACCATCAAAATTTTCCATACCATCCGCAACCTTCACCCGCGCGTGACCCGACGCAGCGAGGGCATGCCCAATTTGATTTTCGGTTTCAATCAACGGCTCAAGGTGACTGAAATCGAGCTGTTCAACCTGGCGGATTTTCAGACCAATTCAAAGACATTGCCGCTCTGGCATCTGGTTTCGAATTCCAATTCAATCCCGATAAAATCCTTCTTCTACGGCCAACGCATCCGTGGACTCAAGCCTTTCGTTCCCGGGGCGCGGCCGCAATCGCTAACCACCAATGTTGCCTACAGGTTGATTGTCGAAGCTGGCAAGCTCAAGGGGGAACACGATTTTGAACTGAAGTGACCGGGCTACAGATTTCAGCAGGTAGTGGCTGTTGCCGCAGTCAATCTCTGGTGGACTTTGCCGATGCATTGCGTTATGTAGTTTGCCCCGATGAGTTTTTCTGCTGCCAAACCGCGCGAGACAAGGTCATGTCTGCTTTAAACCATGAATCATTGGTGGGCTTGAATTTCAAAGTGCTTTCCATCCAGCGCACAGAAGCGGGCCTTTGGTGGAATTTCAAAAATGTGATTAGTCCTTTTTCGCGCCTGTGGTTGGTTCTTGGCGGGAGGGCGGTCGTCAGCCATCACGGGCGCAAATTTGTCCTTGAGCCGGGATGTTTGCATCTTTTGCCGCCGTTCACCGCGCATGACTGTTCCTGCTCACGGAAACTGGATCATTATCATCTGCATTTTGTTTCGCGGTTGCCCACGGGGGTAGATCTATTTTCGTTGCTGGACTGCGAGTTTCAACTGTGCCCCCCGGCGGAAACACAAAATTATTTTCACCGGCTGGAAGTGCTTCACCCAAACCAAAAACTGCCTTGCTATGATCCGGCGCAGGAGGCATACCGGAGTTTTCCAGTTGTTGCCGAACAAGGCAGCCATAACCTGTCGGTGTCGGATTGGTTTGAAACAAATGGCCTGCTAAGCCTTATTCTGGCCCAGTTTTTGAGGACGGCGCAGTTGCATGAGGGTATTCACGCCCGGGTGACACGTCAGTTTCTCAAGGTGCAGGAATTTATTCACGGACATATCCGCGAGCCGGTTTTGCTGGGCGACCTGGCCCGGGCGGCGAATCTGCATCCAACTTATTTTTCCGACCGTTTCCAAAAACTGGTCGGTCTGCGTCCTTTGGAATATCTCATGCGTTACCGGTTGGAACGCGCCCAATTCCTCCTGCTTACCAGCCGTGCGCCCATCAAGCAGGTCGCCTACGAGGTCGGCATTGCCGACCCCGCCTATTTCACCAGGGTGTTCACGCGGTTCTGGCGGGTTTCTCCCACCCAATACCGGGCCGATCATTCTGGGTAGATCCAATTTGGCGGCGGGCATTGCTTAAAAGCCGTGATTAGTCCAACCTTTTTAACGTTCTGTCCAATTGAAAACACTGCCGTCACGCCGTGATTCTGTCATTCTAAAGGCAACTGCTTAAACCATTATGAAACTCTCCTTGTTCAACGATTCCCTGCCGAAAATTGGTATTCGTCCGACGATTGATGGCCGCTTGGGCGGCGTTCGCGAGTCGCTCGAAAAACAAACCATGGACCAGGCAAAGTCCGCCGCAAAGCTGATTTCGTCAACGCTGCGCTACCCGAACGGCCAGCCCGTTGAGTGCATCATCGCCGACACCTGCATCGGTGGCGTCGCTGAAGCTTCGGCGTGCGCTGGAAAGTTTGCCCGTGAAGGCGTTGGCGTGTCACTCACCGTTACACCCTGCTGGTGCTATGGCAGCGAGACGATGGACATGAATCCGGCGATTCCCAAGGCGGTCTGGGGCTTCAACGGAACGGAACGTCCCGGTGCGGTTTATCTTGCGGCGGTGCTGGCCGGTCATTCGCAGAAGGGAATCCCCGCGTTTGGCATTTATGGACGCGACGTGCAGGACGGCGGCGACAAATCAATTCCGGCCGACGTGCAGAAGAAAATTCTCCAGTTTGCCCGCGCCGGCCTGGCCGTGGCCTTGATGCGCGGAAAATCCTACCTTGGCATGGGCGGCGTTTCCATGGGCATCGCGGGCTCCATTGTGGATCAGC
>JAJXXI010000222.1 GCA_021781185.1 bacterium | reverse complement strand
ACCACTGTCGCATTCGAGATGCCGTTGATGACGCCATCGCTGAAGTTCAAGCCGGAGTTTTGCACCGTGTTGGTGCCAGCCCACGTGACGGTGCCGCCGCTGATGAGATGCTGGCCGGCGCCGGTGAACGTGCCGCCGGGGTTTAGATTTAAGGTGGTGTTGTAAGTGAAGGTTCCGCTGTCGCAGCCGAGTTCGCCGCTGTTGTTGACCACTGTCGAGTCTATAATCGTGTTGGTTCCCGCGATCTTGGCCAGCCGCGCGCCAGCCAGATTGTTAAAAACGAGAAGCTCGCCGTTGATATGGCCCAGTAGGCTGCCGTCCGAACTGAAATTGAATAGCGATCCGGGAAGATTATTCCAAGTCGCCCCGGCATTGTAGCCATTGGCCAGCAGCCGGCCGGTGCCGGTGAACAGCACGGTGCCGGCATTGGTGAAGCTGGCGCCGTCGGCCAGAATTTTGTTGTTCGCTCCGCTCAATTGCAGGCTGCTGCCGCCGGGCAGCGTCATGGCCCCGGCCAGGGTGCCGCCGGACCAATCAAACAAACTGGAACCGGTGACGGCCACCACTGTCGCATTCGAGATGCCGTTGATGACGCCACCGCTGAAGTTCAAGCTGGAATTCTGCACCGTGTTCGTGCCAGCCCACGTGACGGTGCCGCCGCTGACAAGATGCTGGCCGGCGCCGGTGAACGTGCCGCCGGGATTCAGATTCAAGGTGGTGATGTAAGTGAAAGTTCCGCTGTCACAACCCAGTTCGCCACTGTTATTGATTACCGTCGAGTCCACGGTCGAGTTGGTCCCCGCGATCTTGGCCAGCCGCGCGCCGGCTAGATTGTTAAAAACAAGCGGCTCGCCGTTGAAGTGCCCCAAACTGCTGCCGTCCGAAGCCAAATTGAAATGCGCCCCCGCGATGTTGTTCCAAGTCGCCCCGGAATTGTAGCCATTGGCTAGCAGGCGACCGGTGCCGGTCAACAGTGCGGTGCCGCCGTTGGTAAAGCTGGCGCCGTCGGCCAGAATTTTGTTGTTCGCTCCGCTCAATTGCAGGCTGCTGCCGCCGGGCAGCGTCATGGTCCCGGCCAGGGTGCCGCCGGACCAATCAAACAAACTGGAACCGGTGACGGCCACCTCTGTCGCATTCGAGATGCCGTTGATGACGCCATCGCTGAAGTTCAAGCTGGAATTCTGCACCGTGTTCGTGCCAGCCCACGTGACGGTGCCGCCGCTGATGAGATGCTGGCCGGCGCCGGTCAACGTGCCGCCGGGATTTAAGCTGACCGTGGTCGCATAGGTGAGAGTTCCAGTGTCGCAGCGAAGCTCTCCCAGATTGTTCAGCACTTCAGCGTCCAGCAGGGAGTTATTGAGACTCGCATAATAGAGTGACATTTATTGGGGTGCGGTGTATAATTTTGGCATGTCGAAGACACGCGATCATGTTAAGCTGGAAAAACGCCGCCTTCAGGCGGGCAAACTGTTCGCCAAGGGACATTCCGCGCCCGAGGTGGCGCGCCGTCTGGGAGTCGCCCGGCAGGTGGCTTACCGGTGGAAAAACGCTTGGAAGCAAGGCGGCCGGGCGGCCTTGGCGAGCAAAGGGCCGGCCGGCCCCAAACCCAAATTGACCGTCAAACAAACGCAGCAAGTGGTCAAAGCCCTGCTGGCAGGTCCCGTGGCCCAAGGTTACAAGACGGCCCTCTGGACGCTGCCGCGCATCGCGGCGCTGATCAAAGAGTTGACGGGGGTGGCTTATCATCCGGGGCATGTGTGGCGCTTGCTGGGGGCCAGCGGTTTCAGTTGCCAACGACCGGAACGCCGGGCCATCGAGCGCGACGACCGGGCGATTGGCCGCTGGAAACGGGAGGTCTGGCCGGCCTTAAAAAAAAGGCGCGCCGGCAGCGCCAAACCATTGTCTTTATTGACGAAAGCGGGTTGAGCACCCGGCCGACCCGGGCGCGCACCTGGGCCCCGCGCGGGCAAACCCCGGTGCTTCAGGAGACGTTCAACTGGAAAAGCCTTTCGCTCATCGGCGGCCTGGCGCGGTGGCGGTTTCTCTTTCAAGTCCATGCCGGCAGCATCAAAAGCCTGCAGGTGATTGAATTCCTGAAACATCTCCAGCGGCATATCCCCGGAAAAATCCTGATCCTCTGGGATGGCGCGCCCATTCATCGCAGCCGGTTGGTCAAAAATTATGTGGCGGCCACCAAAGGTCGCATCGTGGTCGAGCGGTTGCCGGCCTATGCGCCCGAACTCAATCCCGTGGAGTATATGTGGGGACATCTCAAGACACATGAAATCGCCAACCTGATCGCCACCCAGGCCTGGGAACTCAGTCTGGAGGCCACCGCCGCCCTGCGCCGGATGCGCCGACGGAATGCCGTCATCACCGCCTGCTATTCCCAAGCTGAATTGTGGCCTTAATGTCACTGTATTATGCGAGTCTCAATAAACTGGGTCTGACGGCCATTTACGTTCTGAGGATAGCACATTTGTCAAGAATGGCTGACAGGGATGGCAGATGTA
>JAJXXI010000435.1 GCA_021781185.1 bacterium | reverse complement strand
GGAAAGCCGCCGCCTGACGCGGTTTTTCCGGCACGGCCATCAGCAAGGCGAGTTCACGCCGCCGCCAAAAACCGTGAACGGCGACTTTCCTTTCACGCTGGATTTGCGCAATGTCTGACGCGACAAATAGACGACGCCAGATCAAGCAGACGCAAATGTTCCAGTCACAATCTCAAACCGCGCCGCCAGGTGCCGGCGAAGCCAGGGAGGCCGAGCCGGCCGGCTTGTTGTCCGCCTATGAACGCAAACCGGGGGTGTTCGATGAGATGCTCACGGCGGAGGAAGAAGTCTCGTCACATTACCGCAAATTGCTGGGTGAAATGGAGGGATTTGGCCCGGCGGAATTGCAGCGGCGGGCGGATACCTGCGGGCGGTTTGTGCATGAGCACGGCATCACCTACAATGTTTATGGCGATCCGCGCGGGGTGGAACGCCCCTGGCAGCTTGACCCGGTTCCCTTGATCATCGCCCCGGAAGACTGGCGATCACTCGAAACCGGACTCATCCAGCGGGCCGTCCTGCTGAATAAAATTCTGGCCGACTGCTACGGTGCCCAGGAACTCATTCACTCGCGCTGGCTTTCACCCGCACTGGTGTTCGGCCAGCCGGATTTCCTGCGTCCCTGCCACGGCATTCATCTGCCGGGCGACACGTTTTTGCATTTTTATGCCGCGGATCTGGCCCGCTCGCCGGATGGTCGCTGGTGGGTGGTGTCGGATCGCACGCAGATTCCCACCGGTGCGGGTTATGCGCTGGCGAACCGGCTGATCACCTCGCGGATCTGGCCGGAACCGTTTCGCGACAATCACGTCCACCGCCTCGCCGGTTTTTTTCTGGCCGCGCAAAGCATGCTGGCACAATTGTCCCCCAGCCAATCCGACAAGGCACGCGTGGTGATGCTCACGCCCGGACCGCATAACGAAACCTACTTTGAGCAGGCGTATCTGGCCCGCTATCTGGGCTACACGCTCGTCGAAGGACAGGATTTGACCGTGCGCGACAACCACGTTTTCCTGAAAACCCTGAGCGGGCTGGAGCGGGTGGATGTGATATTGCGCCGCGTGGACGATGATTTTTGCGATCCGCTGGAGCTGCGGAATGATTCGATTCTGGGCGTGCCGGGCCTCGTCGAGGCGTTGCGGGCGGGAAACGTGGTGGCCGCCAACGCGCTCGGCAGCGGGCTGATGCAAAGTCCGGCCTTCATGCCGTTCCTGCCGGAATTGTGCCGGCATCTGCTCGGGGAAAAGCTGAAATTGCCGTCGGTGGCCACTTGGTGGTGCGGCCAAAAGGAGGCCCGCGCCCATGTCTTGAAACACCTCGACAACCTGGTGGTGAAAGCCGCTTTTCGCACGCATCTGAATCCGGCCGGCGTGGAACACGACGAGTTGGAACGGCGCATTGAATTTGATCCCGACCTGTTCGTCGCGCAGGAACGCGTGGACCTTTCCACCGCTCCATCGTGGAAGCACAACAAGCTGACCGCGCAACCCGTGAGTTTGCGGGTTTTCCTTGTGGCGGACGGACACGGCAGTTACCGCGTCATGCCCGGCGGATTGGCCCGGGTCGCCCCGGACAACATCGGGAGTTTCATTTCCATGCAGCGCGACGGTGGGAGCAAAGACACCTGGATCCCCTCCAGCACGCCGGTCGAGGAAGTGACCCTGCTGCACTCCCCGGGCCACAGCATTGAACTGCGCCGCACGGGCAACAATCTGCCCTCGCGCCTCGCGGATAATTTTTTCTGGCTGGGACGTTACTCGGAGCGCGCGGACGCCTCGTCGCGGCTGCTCCGCTGCGCGTTGCTGCGGTTCAATCCCGAGCGCACCGGTGGGGCGATGCCGCTGATCACGCCGGTGCTGCAAACGCTGGAGGCGCAGGGGCAGTTGCCGGACCTTTCCTCCCGGGCGGAGTTGTGGAGTAATGCCGAGGCGCTTGAAGCCGAATTGATGGCGGCGATTTTTGATGCGGAACGGGCGGGCAGCCTGCGGCACACCGCCGATCATTTGCAACGACTGGCGATGCTGGTGCGGGACCGCACCTCGAATGACATGTGGCATGTCCTGAGCCAGATAGACGACCGTCTCACCGCCCCGACCACGCGGCATGTGATGCTGGCGGGAGAAGCCGTGGTGGTGTTGAGCCAGACGCTGCTTGGCCTGGCCGCCTTCCACGGCCTGGCCCGTGAAAACATGACCCGGGCGCAGGCCTGGCGGTTTCTGGACATGGGGCTGCGCATTGAACGCGCGGTGTATCTTTGCACGCTGCTCGATGCGGTGCTGGCCTCGCCGGATGCCGAAAATCCCAGCCTGCTGGAGACCGTGCTGGAGGTGGTGGACAGCAGCATCACGTTCCGCTCGCGATACAATCTGCTGCCGACCGTTCCGGCGGTGTTCGACCTGGTGCTGCTCGATGACAAGAACCCGCGCTCGGTGCTGTTTCAAATCAACCAGCTTGCCAAACATTTCGAGCGTCTGCCCAAGGAACGGGGCGAGGCGGTAACGCCGGGTAAAATTGTT
>JAJXXI010000581.1 GCA_021781185.1 bacterium | reverse complement strand
CAGGTGGGTATAATAGGCTTCGAACTTTCTGTTGGTAGTGGTATTCGGAAGGTGGCGGGGCTGCATGTCAGGGTGATTCAAAACCGCCGGCCCAGGATTCATGCTGGCAAATGATTGGGCGACCTGCCGGCGGTTTAACCCAACATTGTATATGTTCACTTCGTCAATCAATCCGTCCAGGCCAAATTCGCTGGGAAGTGTATCATGGGTGCCGTCGGTTGGCACCTCCAGCAGGCCCGCCTTGCCAAGGCGTATGTCCGCATTGGTCGTTTGCACCCCGCTTCCACCGACCGCCTTTTCCCCGATCTGTTTCCCATTCAGATAAAGTCGCATGACGCCTTGGCCTTTATCATAAGTTCCGGCCAGTTGATACCAACGAAATAGAGCAAGATGGTTGGTGTCGTTGTAAGGTGGCCTGCCGGGAACAACAAGCTGCTGCCAAACTCCGCTTACCTTCAACTTAAAGCCCGGATATCCATGACTGTCCACCCCCAGAAAATAGCCGTCGTCATCGCCTTGTTGAATAATGGGCACCCAGTTCCAAGGATAAGCCCCCAAGGCAATCCATCCCTCAATGGTTAAACCGTCTCCGGAGACCGCCGGAGCATTGGATGCCGGAAACGAAACCAGACTGTGATAGCCGTCGAACTCCAGCGCCGTGCCGGAAACACCCCGTTTCCAGAGTGCCTTTGGACCGTGAATGGGCACGTGCATCTGGCTGATGTCTTCCATGGTCTGGCCGCCTTCTCCCTCATCAAAATGGAATGACAACACCGGATCGCATATCCGAGAAATTTTTCTGGGATTTCCTTTGATTGTTCTTATTGCAACCGAGTGCCCAAGTCCGGCCCGACTTAGTTCCGCAATTCCATTTTTCTTCAATTGCAGCACTTCAGCAATTTGATTCAATGGATCCGTCCAGTCATCAATCTTGGCGGTTGCTTTTTTGACAATTCGTGTGACCCGTCCATTCGGACTGATGGTGAAAACTTCATCAACAAAATTGGTTGGATTTACACTCCCTCGCGGATTTCCGGCGCTAAAAAGGCATAAATACCGCCAATGCACCACCACCACCTCCGGAGTGTTGGTGATGATTTCCACATGGGAGTATAAATTGACCCGATCCGGCATGGGCTCAATGCCGTCCCCGCTGCGTGGGATGATTTCTTTAAGGTTCCACCGTCCTTCATCTGTTTTCCAATAGGGCAAATAACTGTTGCCTCGCCAAAAAACCAGTTCTCCATTGACCCGGGAAATCCTCACCACAATGTCGGCGAACTGGCCAGTGCGGGATTCTGCCTCCCATTTTAGACCCTCGTTTATCTTGGTGTAATATGCGCCAAACTCCACCGGCTCGGCGGCCACAATCGTGGATAACAACATCGTGAGGCCGAAGCAAACACTGCCGATTTTCGCCCTGCGACGATCGGAGGAACCCGGCATTTTGAATAATGATTCCCAACACATCATGGCCTAAAAAGAATTGAGCGGGAAGGTCGCGAGGCTTCCCGGCTCTATGACTTAGAAACCATCCCGGCTTTTACATCGCGCAAACCTAATTACTGGACTTCAACCGGAAGAATTCGGAGCCGGTGCCGACAGGCAAAGTCACCGGACTATTGGTGCCCAGATCCGTCCAATTGCCTGGGCTCGTGAGACTCGTATTTTGCTGGAGAGTATATCCGCCCAGCAACCAGGAAAGCGATACATTGCCGGCAGATGGCGATATGCTCAAAGCTGGCGCACCAGGCACCGGCCCGAGATAATAAACCGTTGCCACTTGCGCAGCGGTTAGCGCCTGATTCCAATAGGCCACTTCATCCACATTCCCCGCCGCCAGAAAGCCCGTGGCAATGGTGACATCCCATAGATTTGCCCCCTGATCAGTGCCGGTTTGATAAGTAAAACCGTCAGGAACACCATCCACATACAATTGGTAGCTGTAAGCCGTGCCGTCATGCACCACAACCGCGTGATGCCAGTTGCCATCAGCAACAAAAGTGCTAGAGGACAGGTTGAAAACATCAAATACACCATAGGTTAGCTTCCCGGAAGGAACCAAACCCAACCATCCGACATAATTGATCGGGGCGTTGGTATCCGGATTGCTGCAAGTCACAAAATTGGGATAATCGCTGCTGTTGGAACACCTGAACCAAACAGAAATGGTGAAGCTCTGGGCGTCATCCTCGCTGATGCCGGTAGTGTTCGTCAGCGACACCGCCGTGCTGTTATCCCCAGGCACCGCAAGGGAGGCCTCACCGGCCGCTGGGGTGGGCACACTAGCGCTGTAACCCGCATTCGTGCTGACAAAGACGCCGTTATGGCCATTGCCGGTTTGATCCATCAAATTGTGGTCGAAGTTGAGATAAGCCAGCGGAGCTGGCGGAGGCGGCAACATCGTCCCGAGCACCACGGTGAAGCGCAGCGACTGCAGACCGCCATTCGTCACGATGGATTCGCTCCAGGCCAGACCGGGAAGAATGGGCAGATTGTAAGTCAGATCCGCCACGCCACTGCCACCAGCA
>JAJXXI010000009.1 GCA_021781185.1 bacterium | reverse complement strand
GCGGGATAATTGGTGTCCGGCAGCGTTTGGACGTTGGCAATGAATTCCGGCGTGCTTAACAGGCCGATGATGGCGGCCCCGTTGGTGATGGGCAGGGAGGAATAGGGTCCGTTCGTATAACCAATGGAAACACTGCCATAAGTGTAACCGTTCTGGCCACTGTTGATGACGCCGCCGCTGGTGTTGTATTGCGTCCAGGTATTCGTGATGGCATAGACGTAGTTGGTGAGGTAATCCAGGCCATGCGCGCCGGTGCGCATGGCTTCGAGCAGGACGGTGGCGTCCTGGTTGACGATGGTTTCCTGGCGGTTGTCGCGCTGGGAGTTCATGCCGATGGGCAGCACGCCGAGAATGGCCACGAGCGCAAAGCCGATGATGGCCAGGCTGATCGCAATCTCGATCATCGTGAAAGCGGATACGGCGGGGCGGGCAACACGGGTCGGGTGGGGCGCGCCGTCCTCTGCGCGCCGTCCGCACGCCAGAACACGCCCGGCGGTCCGGGGACTGGCCGCGCTGCCCGGTGCCGGCAAATTGGAAATCGGAATTTTCATTGCATCTGGTATTTTTGCAGGCTCGCGCGGCCGGTCAGCGGATTGATGTCAATGACATTGTAACTAATGTTGGTGCTGTTGCCGGGCGGCTTTTCCTGAATGTCGGAGGCGGTAACCGGCGAGGTGGGGATGACCGGCATCTTGGTGGCCGGATTCAGGCTGTAACCCACGGAACCCTGGGCGAGCGGAATGTAGGCGTGATGATAATTGCCGTAGGTATCCACCTCGGAAATCAACTGTCCGCGATAATCAAAGGCGATGTAGGGCAGATAATAAACTCCGGGCGACTTTTCAGTCGGAAAAGGAATCGCCTGGCTGCTGCGGGCAAAACCAGAGATTTGATTGGCTTTGGCGTTCGGCGGAATGAGCGAACTGGAAGGAATTGTCCAACCCGAGTCAATCTGCCCGGCCTGGTCCGCCTGCCATCGCGGAATGATCAGGGAATAATTTTGATACAGAAACTTGGGCGCGGCGATGAAGGAGCCATCCGGCAGCGTCTGCCAGTCGTCCAGATAATGCCACTGATGCTGCCCCGGCTGATCGCCCACATGGCCATGAGAAACGAAGTTGTAACCGGTCAACTGGTCCGCCAGCAGATTGGTGAGCGTGGTCAGCGCCGTCTGCTGCGCCGCTTGTTGCTCGGCACTGGAACCACCGAAGTTGGCCAGCGTTTCCAGTCCGGTCACCAGGGACTGCCCTTTGTCGTTGTTCAAGTTAAAAAAATTGGTCGTGACGAAAACCATATAGACCGTGGTGTGCTGGCTGATGGCGAGCTGGCGGGCGCGGGAGACACCGTCGAGCACCTGCTGGACGGCGCTGGTCTGGGAATTGGACTGGCCGAGATTCTTCAGCGCCGGCACGGAGAGCGCGGCCAGAATGCCAAGAATCGAGATGACCACCAGCAGTTCCAGCAGGGTGAAGGCGGTCGGGAATTCTCGATTTTCAACGGCCGGCGCGGGCGACGCCGGCTCCCGCCCTGAAGCCCCGTTCAAAGGCCGGCGGTCGGATGGAAATGCAGGATGGATTTTCACGAAATTACTGCCAGCTCAGGACGTTGTCCTTGTTCAAGCCCTGGGTGGCGGGAACGCTGGCATCAACCCGCTTGTCCGGGCCGGCGGACCAGACCATCACCTTGCCGTGATAGAGGAAATTGTCACCCACCCCGTTGTTGTCGGGATTAAACAGCCCATAAAACCCGGTCTGATGCGGCGCGGCGCTGTTGGGGTCATACGACACGCTGTTCAGCGAGTAAAACAGATCGCGGCACCCGGCGTCGTTGTAGCCGGAGGCCATGGTGATGACGTAGGGATTGCCCCACGGATCGCGATAAACACCATCCGGCCCGACGCCGGGCAGCGTGGGATCGGAAACCATCGTGGCATTGAGGTATTTGACCTGCTTGGGATTATAAACGTGGCCGTAGTTGGTGGTAGAGACGCCGTTGCCGTAGGTTTGGAGATCCATGAGGATGGCCATCACGTTGCTGTTGTTGTCCAAGGAATATCCCGCATATCCCAATGGGCTGGTGGAGGCCGGCCAGGTGACATTCGCCTGGGGAGTTTTGATGTAGCCGGTGGTGAAATCATTGGTGCCGGCGTTTTGCTGCTCCCACTTGGTCATCGGGTAACGGCTGTTATCCTGTTCGTAGCCCTCGATGGCGGTGACAATGGCGCTCATTTCGGTTTTGGCCTTGGCCTTCTGCGCGGCAATCTTGCCTTTGACCAGCACGGGCAGGAGCAGTCCGGCCAGAATGCCGATGATGGCGATGACGACGAGCAGTTCCACCAGCGTAAATGCCGCACGACGGGCGGGGCTTGATTTCCGATTTTCAATATTTTTCATAGGTTTGGCCAGGTTGTTGCGACGGGCAGGATGCGGCAAAAGGGAGGCTGCGGGCAACGGTTTTGTGGGCGCACCGCGACGGATCTCAAGCCCCCGGCGAATCCGGATGGCCGGGCACCAGGAACAATCATGCCATTCGA
>JAJXXI010000731.1 GCA_021781185.1 bacterium | reverse complement strand
GGCGGCCCTGACACCCGCACCGCAAACCGGTGCGACGGGCGGAGCATGGTTGCCCGCGTCGCCAAACCGGCGGTTGGAGATGGAAAATGAGTTTTTCATCTTTGAACCGCCGCCACACTCACCCGCAGCTATGAAATATCGGAGGTTTTGAAAAAGGCTCTGATATATGCCGTTTGTCAGATATGGAAACCGCCAAACAACTGTATCATTCCATGCAAATCACAAATTCACAGAGGTGGATAAATTTTATTTTTGCGCACCGTTCCACGGCAGGTGGGCGCATTAATCGCATCATAATGTTTCAGTCGTCATGAAGATGTTGTGTTCCATCAGGTTTGAAATGACTCTAACGGTTCGTTCAGCGGCTTCCAAAACTCGCATTGATGCGTTGCGATAAACTGAAATAATACGCTGCATGTTCAATTTTAAAGTATCGAGTGCGAATCAACCCTTGCTTGGTAAGACAGGATTTCTTTTTGCCATTCTTGTTGCCGTCATGGCAGCGCCCCTGCAGGCGGCACCGATCCCAGTGCAATCCTTCAGCAAAACCCCGGACGGCGTGACGTTTTCCATGTCGCCTGGAAAAATGAAGGTGACGCTTTGCTCCGACCGGATTGTGCATGTCATGTATTCGCCGACTTCCATGTTGCCGACGGGCCAGAATTTCGTTGTCACCAATCGTTCTTGGCCAAAACCCTTGTTCAAGGTCACTGAGGCGAATGGCAAGGTGACTGTCTCGACGCGCAAACTGAGAGTTGCGGTTGATAAATCCAGCGGGGCAATCGCTTTCCTCGACGCCTCGGGCGAATTGCTGCTGGGCGAACCGGCTGGTGGCGGCAAGACGATGGCGCCAGTGACCGTGAACGGTGAATCCAGCTTTCAGCCGGAGCAGACCTTTTCGAGTCCGGCGGACGAATTCCTCTATGGCCTCGGCCAGTTTCAAGACGGTATTTGGAACTGGCGCGGAATGCCCGAGCAACTGCGCCAGTTGAACACCCAGATTTCCATTCCGATGATTGTTTCCAGTCGCGGATACGGCCTGCTCTGGAACAATGCCTCGCTTTCGGATTTTAATCCGATGGATGCACCGGTGACGCTGACCAACCGGTCGGGCAATTACACTACGGGCGCGGCGGGCGAATATGTGTTTATGGTCAAAGACGGGGATCGGCGCGGAATGATTGGCGCGCAGGTCAATGGGCAAACCGTTGCCGCCATCACCAACATGTGGGTTCCCTATACCGCCAGTGGAAAAATCGCATTGCCTGCCAACACAACCTGCACGATGACGCTTCTCGGCGGTGGGAAAAATGCAAAGATTTTCGCGCGTCCTCTGGGGGACGCGACATCGTTCCGTTCCCAGGTTGGCAATGCGATTGATTACTACTTTTTCTACGGGCCGAGCGCCGATGAAATTATTGCCGGGTATCGCCAGGCGACCGGTGACGCGCCACTGTTTCCCAAGGCGGCGTATGGCTTCTGGCAATGCCGCGAGCGCTATTCCAGTCAGGCGCAAATGCTGGCGGCGGCCAGTGAATTTCGCGCCCGGCAAATCCCCGTGGATTTCATTGTTCAAGACTGGCAATACTGGGGAAACCACGGCTGGGGTGCGTATCAATGGGATTTAAGCCATTATCCCGATCCCACGAACATGATCGCCGAACTCCACACCAATCATTTCAAATACATGATTTCGGTGTGGTCTAATCCCCAAGGCATCGTGGGAAAAGCGCTTTCATCCATGTCGCACGGATTGATTCCGCACTCGCAATGGATGGATGTTTTTAACCCGGCGGTTCGCCGCCTGCGCTGGAAATACATGGATCAGGCATTTTTCAGCATCGGCGTGGACGGTTGGTGGCAGGACGCGACCGAGCCGGGGGATGACGGGAATTCCATAAACGATGTGCAGTGTTATCTTGGCTCGGCCAATCGCTTTCGCGATGCCTATCCGCTCTTTGCCAGCGAGGCGACTTACGAGGGGCAGCGCGGCACGGACTCAAGCAAGCGGGTGGTGATTCTATCGCGAAGTGCTTATCCTGGCGCGCAACGTTACGCCACGGCGGTTTGGTCCGGCGACATCAGCGGCGACTGGTTGACCTTCGCCCGGCAGATTCCCGCCGGTTTGAATTTTTCCATCACGGGTTTGCCGTATTGGACGACTGACACCGGCGGCTTCTTCCATCCGCGAGACCAATACAAATCCGCCGATTACAATGAACTCCTGACCCGTTGGTTTGAATGGAGCACGTTCTGTCCGATTCTACGCATCCACGGATTCGGCACCGCGACCGAAATCTGGAACTGGTTGCCGACCACACAAACCAATTTGATCGCCTTCGACCAATTGCGTTACCGGATGCTGCCTTACAACTATTCCGTGGCCTGGAAAATTACGAGCGACGTTTACACGATGATGCGGCCGCTGGTCATGGACTTTCCGAACGACGCCAAGGCGCTCACGCTTGCGAATGAATATATGTTTGGTCCGGCGTTTTTGGTGTGTCCGGTGACCACACCGGGAGCCACAAACC
>JAJXXI010000095.1 GCA_021781185.1 bacterium | reverse complement strand
CGCAAATTTGCATCCTGTTTTTTGCGCTGTCGCTGCTTGAGGACACCGGCTATTTGTCGCGGGCGGCGTTTGTGATGGACAAGATCATGCGCAAGCTCGGGTTGCCGGGCAAGGCGTTCGTGCCGCTCCTGTCGGCGCATGCCTGTGCGATTCCCGCCATCATGTCCACACGCGTCATTGAAAACCCGCGCGACCGGCTGTTGACGATTCTCATCACGCCACTGATGACGTGTTCGGCGCGCATTCCAGTCTATGCCATGGTCACGGCGCTCCTGTTTCCGCACTCGCCCTTGAAGGCGGCGATGGTGTTCACCGCCTCGTATGGTCTGGGCGTGGCGGCGGCGCTGGGCGCGGCCATGTTGTTTCGGCGGACCATCCTGCCCGGTCCCAGCAAACCGCTGATGATCGAACTGCCGCCGTATCGCTGGCCCATGTTCCGGACGGCGGCGCTGCACACCTACGACCGCGCCAAAATTTTCGTCAAGCAGGCCGGCACCATCATCCTGGTCATTTCGCTGGTTTTGTGGGCGCTTTCGCATTATCCCAAGTCCAGCCCGCCCGCCGCCGCCGTGGCCATGAACGGCCGGGCTGCGCAGATCGAGAAATCCGGAGACACCGCCAAAGCCACCGAACTGCACGCCGCCGCCAACCGTCTGGCCGCGCAGTCTGCCCTGCAAAATTCCTACGCCGGGAAGCTCGGCCACCTGATTGAGCCAGTCATCGCCCCGCTCGGTTTTGACTGGCAGATCGGCATTGGCATCATCAGCTCCTTCGCAGCGCGCGAGGTCATTGTCTCCACCCTGGCGATCGTTTATGGCGTCGGGGACAACGGTTCGGATAATGACCGCAATTCCCTATACGATTCCTTGCGGCATGCCCGGCGTTCCGACGGCTCGCCGATTTTCAACACCGCCACCTGTGCGAGCCTGCTGGTGTTTTACATTCTGGCCGCGCAATGCTTGTCCACCTCGGCGGTGGTCAAGCGCGAGACAAACAGTTGGAAGTGGCCGCTGTTCCAGATCGCCTACATGACCGGGCTGGCCTATGTTGCATCATTGCTGGTGTATCAATTGCTTCATCACTTTGGCCACGCATGAGCTGAACAAGTTGACTCCCGGTTCAACACCTCCTGGGCCGGGTCGTGGATCGGTCGGGCCGGCCGTCATTTCCAAAATGCAAAAATAGTTTTGACCGACGTAGTTTTTCGCGCACTGGCAGCTTTCGGAATTGGTTCGGAATTGAAATGCGGGAAGCGCGCTTGCTATATCTGATCGTTTGATCCTGCACCCATCGAATGGGGCGCTACACGACTTCGGTGGAAGTCTTGTGTTGCAGTTTTTCCTTGATGCGGTTGCGGAAGGAATCGACGGTGGGAATGGTGGTGCTCATTTCTTCGCCAATCAGGCGCACGGGTTTTTCTTGCCCCAGCCAGCCTGCCTAGCGCAGGGACAGGAAGTAAATCCCCGCCGCCTTGCGCTACCGCCAGAAAGGCCGATCCCCGCCGGCCTTGTCCCCAACCCACAGCACCTTGCGGCCTTTGCCCGCGCCCTGGCCACGCGCTGCCGCTTGAGCACCCGGATGGCATGCTCCTTTTACATCCCGCCAGATCCGCCAGCACCAATGGAAAGAGGCTTTGGCTTTCCAAGAATAACAATTACTCGCTATTCTGGCGGATGCAGTCCAGCACCTTTGTCGTCAGGGAAACCAACTCACTCCCAAACTTGCCTGTAAGTGAGGTATTCACAACTCACCATCTTTGGTGCCGGTGGAGGGCCTGAATTGATTTTTCTGTAAATGGCATCTGCGAGCACTGGAGTATATTGCCCTTGCGCCGCAAAGCCCAGCAATTCAATCCGGTCGCCAATCTGTGGGGTGCATCTGGACACTGTCCTTAACTGGCTGCGGCATTGGTAGCGGCACAGGCATCCTGCCGGTGAATTACGTCCGCGTGGCCTGGCTGGCAGAAACACACAGGCAGGATGCCTGTGCCACTACGCTTCCGGCTGACGCCGGAACCGTTTCATCCCGAACTTAAGGACAGTGTCAAGATGCACCCCAATCTGTGACGGAACTTGTTCCTTTGTCTCGATCTTGAGTCCATGATTATGGGATTGGATGTATATGGCTGCGCCAGGTTGTTGAAAGATCACTGTTCCTTCAACCTTTACTCGGTGCCCGTATATTCCATGAGGCGTAAATTGCAGAACACTTTCAATTTTACGGGTTGGCAAGCCCGTTGAGGCTGGCTTTACAACCACAATATCCACTGACCGGGGCACCATGAGACGGATTGCGAACAGTGGTCACTGTTGGTTGAACATGGAGGTGAAACACCGTGCGGTTGAACTGTTGAATCCACCAGGTCACTGGCCGTGGGCCAAGCGGGTGCCAGTGAACTTTTCAACCTCATCCCCGTGCCTCCGCTCGACGGCTCGCATGTGTTGCGGGTCTTGACCGGCATGAGCCAGGAAACCTACGCCAACTTTGCGCGCTTCGGTTTTATCATCGTGATTGTGCTGTTGCAGGTTCCGCCGGTG
>JAJXXI010000146.1 GCA_021781185.1 bacterium | reverse complement strand
GGTGGCGGCGTTTATGGGAGAAGATTTTGAGTCCTTTCCCCAACTGCAATGCAGTTGAAAACCGACCCGCCTTCACCAGCTAAATCACATGAAAAATTATCTCTCTACTGCATGGTTCCGGCTAAGATCGCGTTCATCGAGGGACTGGTTCGCCGCGATCCTGATTATGTGGATGCCCTCCAGTTATTGGGCGACCACTATACCCGCCGTGGTCGCTATGTCGAGGGACTCCATGTGGACGAGCGCCTCGCCCGTCTGGAACCCGGCAACCCGCTCGTTTTTTACAATCTCGCCTGCAGCTATTCGCTTACGGAGGAATTCGACCGTGCTGTCTTTGCCCTCGACCACGCCCTCAACCTCGGCTACCACGATTTCAAATGGCTGGCCAAGGATCCCGACCTGAAAAAACTGCGCACCCATCCGGCCTTTGCCGAGTTGAAACAAAAAATCCGCCAGCTCAAAAATCAGGATCGCTGATGCCGTCAGCCTGTCAGCCTCCCTGGATGATTTTCAACCGCCTACGAACTGGTCTGGGATTTTTGTCTTTCTCAAATCTTGACTGCCATTCAAATAATTATTTGTGTCAATTCGTAAAGTTGACATCTACCATTTTAATCTATGAATGTCACTTTTCGTGGCCGCACCGAATCCTACCGCACCGTCTCCTTTGACGCCTCGAATAACTCCGTCCGCCTTATCGAGCAACGCTTGCTCCCGCACGAATTCAAGCTTGTCACGACCAAAAATTTCCGGGAAACCGCCCGGGCCATTAGCGGCATGGTCGTGCGCGGTGCTGGAGCCATCGGGGCCACCGCTGCCTACGGTCTGGCACAAGGCGCCCTCGCCTTTCGCGGACGTGACCTGAAAAAATTTTCCAGGCACGTAAACATCGTTTGCCACACGCTCGCCACCGCCCGGCCCACCGCTGTGGATCCCGTCAACGCCATGAACGATATCCGGCGGGCGATGTCCGGCGGCGCAACCGTCGCCGAACAACAATCCCTCGCACAAGCTGCTGCCGAAGCATTTGCCAATGAAGACGTCGCTCACTGCGAAGCCATCGGCCGACACGGTGTGAAATTGATTCGCCAAGGGATGAATATTTTGACGCACTGCAACGCTGGCTGGCTGGCGTTTGTGGACATCGGCACCGCCACCGGCCCGCTGTATGCTGCGCAGGCGCGCGGGAAAAAATTCCATGTTTTTTGCGATGAAACCCGCCCCCGTTCCCAAGGTGCCAGCCTCACTGCCTGGGAACTGGCACAACAAAACATTTCCCACCAGATCATCGCCGACAACGCCGCCGGTCATCTGATGCAGCGGGGACAAGTCAACCTCGTCATCGTCGGCAGCGACCGTGTGCTGGGCCGCACCGGCGATGTTGCTAACAAGATCGGCACCTATACAAAGGCTGTGCTCGCTGCTCGCCACAAAATTCCGTTCTACGTTGCCATACCGCTTTCAACGATTGACTGGAAATTAAAACACGGATTCGACATCCCCATCGAAGACCGGGATGAGAGCGAAGTGCTCGGTGCCTGGGGGATTAATGCAAGCGGGCAACGGCAATACATTCGCGTCGCCAACCCCACCAGCGGCGTGCGCAATCCCGGTTTCGACGTGACGCCGGCTGAACTCATCACCGGCATCATCACGCCGCTGGGGATATTTCCGCCAAAAGAACTCTGGCAACACCGCCAGAGACTTGGAATCAACGAATGAAGATTGGGTTGGGCGAATAGGGTGATAGGGTGAAAGTAGAACTTGCTTCGGCAATAAAATAATTTATTTTGACTGTTCCCAGACGGCGGGGTAGCCAAGTGGTAAGGCACGGCTCTGCAAAAGCTGCATTCGTCGGTTCGATTC
Source organism: bacterium (assembly GCA_021781185.1). GTDB lineage: Bacteria > Verrucomicrobiota > Verrucomicrobiia > Limisphaerales > UBA11358 > UBA11358. Next base: position 8,519 of record JAJXXI010000146.1, on the reverse strand, counting down.
CGACCCTCGCCTCCAACTTTGATGCTTGTGCATCAACGAGTTGCGAAGAACTAAGTTGCAACTGCCAGCAAAACTGCCAGCAGACGGCGGACTTGGTGAAACTCGGCAACGACTCGCCAAAACTCCGCTGAAACTCCGGCAAAACTCGCTGACAGGGCAATTTGTCCGCGTCGGATTGTGTAAAGCTTACACAACGCGGAGCCAAAACAGACCTACGCTGCTTCGTAAAAAATATGAAGCAACGATTCCGTCTCTACCGCCGCAATGGCGGGATTTATTACGTCCATGACGATGAGACCGGCAAACAGGAAAGTTTGCAAACCCGCGACCGGGTGGAAGCCTCCGCATTGTTCGCGGCCAAAACCCAATCGCACCGGCAGGCGCATCTGAACCTCCGGCTGGCGCGCACCTATCTTGCCGCGACCGATCCGATGGTGGCCAAGCGGACCTGGCAGGTGCCGATGGACGAGCTGGCTAAGACCAAACGTGGCCCAACCCAAGTCCGCTGGCAGCGCGCCATCAAGGACAAGGCGTTCGATCTGATTCGCGACCTGCCGATTCTGGAAACGCAGGCCGAACATTTCCTGAAGGTGCTACAACACGGCACGGTCTCAACGAATGTCTTCCTCCGCCGCATTCACAACTTTGCGTTGGACATGGGCTGGTTGCCGTGGCCGGTGGTGGTGAAACGCCAATGGCCTGCCATTGAGTTCAAAGACAAACGGGCCATCACTTGGGAAGAGCATTGCCAGATTGTCGGGCGCGAGCACAACCCGGAGCGCAAGGCGTTTTACAAAATGGCCTGGCATCTGGGCGCGTCGCAAAGCGACCTGGCATTTTTGGAAGCCGAGAATGTGGATTGGGAGCATCACGTCATCAGCTTTGCCCGCCAGAAGACCGGCTCGGTTGCCATTATGCGTTTCAGTGAAGACGTGGCGGAAATTCTCCGGGATTTGCCGGGCAGCGGGCCGCTGTTCCCATATCTGCGAACCGTGCGCGCGGGCGACCGGGCCACGGAGTTCAAGCAACGCTGCCGGGGGCTTAACATCAAAGGCGTGACGTTGCACAGTTACCGTTACGCTTGGGCGGAACGGGCGAAGACCGCCGGTTATCCCGAACGGTTTGCGATGGAAAACCTGGGCCATAACAGCAAAGCCGTCCATCGCGCCTATGCCCGCAAGGCGCAGGTGGAATTGCCTTCGTTAAGCGAATACGAGCAGCAGCGGAAACGCTTTGCCAATGGTGGAGGAAATGAACCGGTAGCGCACGCAATCACCGTATAAAATCACCATGCAACCAAAAGCCATTGAACTTGTGCAATCGGCGTTTGAATTCCTTGATGGAATCATCCGTGATGACGGACTGTATATTTTCATCGGGTTCGTCTGTTTGCTGATACCATTCACCATCTGGGCAGTGGGCGGCGGGCTGCGGCGAAAATTATTGAAGGGCAAACCCATGCCCCATGTTCCGCCGGTTATTGTCTTTTACCAGCCGGGGATGCCGCCGCGACCGCCGGAAACATTTGACCCGTTCCCGCCATTGCGTGACCCGCCGGATTGTGAACACCATGACCAATAACGGGAGCGATTCACGCAGAAGTCGCCGATCTGCTTCAGCTATTTCGGCCAGTCCGTTTTTGGCCGTTCTTGCGTCGCCAGTAGGTGCTGATGGCATCCGTCGCTTTTGCGAGCCACTTTTGGTCGTCACGCAACTCCGCCAGAGATTCGGTCGAAAAAAACTTGGGGGTGTTGGCAGGAGGATGGCCGAGTGGTTCCAGCATTCCCGCGGCGACCAGAATGGAAATTTCATGGGGCTGGAAACCGAGATACCACGCCGCTTCCAAGGCATTCAGCCGGACGGGAAGCAGCGGCAACGCGAGAAACGCATATTTGTCATCCTTGTTCATGGATAAAATCTGGCGGGTCAAATTTTCCGAGGCCTTCCCCGTTTTCTGGCTGGAAAGAAATCCACGACGGAAACCCGCAGGACAGTGGCGATGCCAAGCAGGTGCGTGTCGGTGACCGGCGATTGACAGAGTTCCCAGCGCGCACGATGTCCCGACTGACTTCGTGGCCGGCGTGACGAAGTTTTCGGGCGAACTGCTGTTGTGTCCATCGGCGCAGTTCACGCACGAAGCGGATACGTTTTCCAATGATGTTGCCTTTTCTCATACTTTTATTCTCCGGGCGGGTTTGTGGTTGATGTCTTCAGAATGATCGGGCTGTTCAACTTGGGTGATGACCTCGGTGTTATCAACGGCCTCAAGCTGGCTGGCAGCCTGGTTCTTGGTGAGGTCGAGTTTGTCCTCGATTTCCGCCTGCCGTTTGACCAGAAAATGAAACCGCTCCTCCTTCTCGAACGTCGCGCCCACTTTCGATTCCAGTTCGGTCGCGCGTTTTTGCGAATCCTTGATGTCGGATTCCAGCCGCGTGGCGCGTTCCTCAAAACCCTGCACCGTGGATTCGAGCGAACGGATGGTGCCCAGCGCCGTGTCGGTGACGCGGGTGCTGTAACTGTTTTTGCCGCGCAGCACGAGTTCGGCGGCGTTGTTGAACCCGGAGCGGATGAACAAATCGAACCCGGCAAAAGTCCCAAGGCGGATGTCTTCGCCGAAGCGGGCCTTCATTTTTTCGCCCCGGCGCAACAACAACTCGCCGGCCACGCCGCGATTATCGAGCGACTGCTTTTCCAGTTCGATGCGGAACTTGTCGCCGGACGTGTCCTGCCGCAGCTTCAAATCCTCGCGCAGATTAGCCAGCCGTTCCGTCCACTTTTCCGCCTCCTCGTGGGCGTGCCTCAAATTGGTGCGAATGCGATACTGCTCCTCGGCATGGGCGGACCGCAGCCGCGTCAGCCGGATCAACTCGGCATCCACCTGCGCCTTTTCGATGACGAGCGGATTGCCGGACGCGATGGCTTTCACCTCGGCGTAGGTCAGCGCCGCTGAATCCATGTCCTCCAGCCGCCGCACCGTCATGTCGCCGCTCATTACCTGAGCGATGAACTTGGCCTTGGTTTCCAACGTCTGCCACATATACGCATCGAACGAGCCTTCGGTGACATAGCGGAAAATCTGCACGGACGAATTTTTATTTCCCTGCCGCAAGATGCGTCCCTCGCGTTGCTCCACGTCTGCCGGCCGCCACGGCGCGTCCAGATGATGCAAGGCGACCAATCGCTCCTGCACGTTCGTTCCCGAACCCATTTTCTGCGTGCTACCGAACAGCACCCTTATCTTGCCATCGCGCACGGAACGAAACAGCGCCAGCTTCGCGGCATCCGCGTCATAATCCTGAATGAAGGCGATTTCGCGCTCCGGGATGCCGAGCCGCTGTAATTTTTCGGCCATGTCGCGATACACGGAAAAGCCTTTGTCCTGCGGTGTGGACAAATCGCAAAACACCAATTGCGTCAGACGGTTTTCTTTCGTCGTCTCCCAGACGCGGTGGATGTTTTCGACGGCGAGATTCACCTTGCTCTGCGGATTGTCCGGCAGGCCGGGTTTCATCAGCCGTAAATCGAGCGCGGCCTTGCGTCCCTCCGTGGTAATTTTGAGCATGTTGTCCTCTCGCGGATCAACACGCCCGGATTTGAGCGCCTCGGCGCGCTTGGCGAGACTCTCGACAAACTCTTTCAACTCCGGCGACGCGGGCGCATGGCGGATCGCGGGCTTCTCGCCTTCCAACTTCGGACGCGGCAAATTGAGCATTTGGGCCGTCTGCACGTCTGCCGACTGCCGGAAAATCTGCATCAGCTCCGGCACGTTAACGAACCGCGCGAACCGCGTGTTGAGGCGATAGCCTGCGCCGTCCGGGGACAGTTCCATCGCTGTCACCGGCTCGCCGAAGGTGGCCGCCCAGCCGTCGAAGTGATGCAGATTATGTTTTTGCAGCGCCTGCGGCTGGAGATACCGCTGCATGGTGAACATCTCGGCCATGCTGTTGGCGATGGGCGTGCCGGTGGCGAAGACCACGCCGCCGCCATTGTTGACCGATTGGACGTGGCGCACTTTCAGGAACATATCGAAAGCCCGCTCGCTGGCCGTCTGCGGCAGGCCGGCGATGCGCGTCATCTTGGAGACGTAAAACAGATTTTTGAAATAATGCGCCTCATCCACGAACAACCGATCCACGCCTAGTTCTTCAAACGTCAGCGTGTTGTCCTTTTTGTGCGCTGCCGCCAAATCCTGAAGCTTGGCTTCCAGCCGTTTCTTGGCTTTTTCAATTTCTTTGACCAAGCGCCGGTTTTCATTGCCGGCGTGTTCGCGTTTGATTTTTTCCAGCTCCTCGATCTGTTCCTCAAAGAAACGCACCTGGGTTTCCTGCGAGAGCGGGATGCGCTCAAAGCCGGAGTGCGTGACGATGACGGCGTCCCAATTGCCGGTGGCGATGCGGCTGAACAATTTCTTCCGGTTCTTCGCCTCGAAATCCTCCTTGCCGGCCACCAGGATGTTTGCGCCGGGATACAGCATCAATAATTCAGACGAGAACTGGCCGAGCATGTGATTGGGGACGGTGAACAGGGGCTTGTTCGCCAGCCGCAGCCGTTTCAATTCCATCGCGGCGGCGACCATCGTGAACGTCTTGCCTGCGCCGACGACATGGCCGAGCAGCGTGTTGTCGGTTTGCAGGATGCGCCATACGCCCGCCTTTTGGTGCAACTGCAACTGAATGGTGGCGCTGGCGCCGGGCAAGGTCAGATGCTCGCCGTTGAACGTGCGGACGCGCGAATGATTGAACGTGTCGTTGTAAAGGCGGCAAAGCCGTTCGCGCCGCGCATCATCCTTCCAAACCCATTCCCGAAACCTTTCCTTGATGCGTTCCTGTTTTTCGCGCGCGGCCTCGGTTGCCTGCGCGTTGACCACCGGCTTTTTGTCAACGTAGTCATAGACGGTGGGCGTCTTCAGATTTAGCGTTTCCTCGATGAGTTCCAATGCGGTGTAGCGGTCGGTGCCCCAATCAGTCGTGTTGGCGGTCGCGCCCTTGGCTTCCCAATTGGCGTTGATATGCCATGAGCCGAGCGCGTGAATGTGGCCGATCTGAACGCCCGACGGCACGCCGAGCAATTCGTGCATGAATTGTTCCACGTCGGCGGACGGCAGCCACGACGCGCCCAGCCGCACGTCAATCTCGGTGGCCGGCAAATCCTCCGGCTGAACGGATTTCAGCGCGGCGATGTTGTCGTGGAAGCGTGGATCGTTGACGCTGGCCGTGTCCGCCGCTACCAATTTTTCGCGGACGTTGCCCGACAAGTATTGGTCTTCGGTTTCCCATTGCTTGGTTTCCGGGTTGAGGAAAATCATGCCCTTCAAATCGAGAAGGAAATCGTCCGCCGGACGCGCCAGCAAACCGGCCATGTGGTCGAGGTCAACCCTGCCTTTTTCGTTCAACGTGACCAGCAAGGCTTCCTTGGGCGTGCCGACCGATTCAATCGCCTGCTTGTGATGGATGGTGCGCTCGCGGAAGATGGCGGCCTTGGCCGCAACCTTGGTCTCGTCATTGTAATTTTCCAGCGACAGCAGCAGCGGCTGGTCGGGATCGCCAAAAAACGCCCGCTGATTGACCGGCGCGTTGATCGCGCCAAAACGGGCGACAAAACGGTCATAAACCAGATTCAGTTGAAAGCGGGCGTCGGCGACCTGTTCCTCGTTGCTGCCGTCAAGTTGCGAGCGCAGACAGAGGCGCACGGCGTTGCGCACGTCAATCAACCGCCGGATGCGGGAGCGCGTCTCGACCGCGAGATCGTCGAGCGGGTGCAACACGCCGTCCTCGTTGATGCACAATCGTCCATCCTCATGCACACAATAGGCGTTGGGTTTGATGTCTTCCGGCGCGGGAATGGCCGGATCGAAAGTTTTTTTCGCAACCGTTGCGGCTTCGATTTGATAGACATTTTGCGGGAGGCGGGCAACTGCTTCCGCCAGTGCGACGCTCATCTCCCGGTCGTCCGGTGCCAGGATCGGCTCGCCCTGCCGATACATGCCGCGCGCCAGCCGCATCATGCCGAGCATCATGTGGGGATGCGTGGCGAAGTATTCGTTGAGGACGAATTTCTCACCGTGGCCGTTGGCGAAATCCACGGCGGCACGCCACGCCGGGCCATGCGGCAATTCACCGGCACGCAATTTGCGCAGCATCACGATGTCGGTGGTGACTTCCGTGCCGGCGTTTTTCTTGAAGGCGTTGTTGGGAAGCCGGATTGCGCCGAGGAACTCCGTTCGGGCACCCAGCAACTCCCGCAATGACGAATCCTGCTTGTCGAGGGTGTGACGCGAGGTGACAAACATCAGCAGACCGCCGGGACGCACCTTGTCGAGCGCGGCGGCGAAGAAATAATCGTGGATGGAAAACTTGTAATCATTCCAGCGCGGGTCGTGGACGGAGTAATCGCCGAAGGGCACGTTGGAAATGGCGAGGTCGAAGGCGTCGTCCATCAGTTTGTTTTTTTCAAACGGCTGCTGGCGGATGTCGGCGTCGGGATACAGCGCGCCGGCGATGCGGGCCGTGAGCGGATCTATTTCGATGCCGGTGATGGCGGAATTTTTCAGCATCGCCTCTGGCATGAGGCCGATGAAATGGCCGATGCCGCAAGCCGGCTCCAGAATTTTTCCGCCCTGAAATCCGAAACGCTGTGCGGCCTCATACATGGAGCGGATGACGGCCGGGGCGGTGTAATGGGCGTTGATGGTGGTGGCGCGGGCGGAACGGTGTTCCTCGTCGGACAGCATTTCGGAAAGCTGGATTTGTTCGTTGCGCCAGCCCGTGCTGTCCACGTCGAACACCTGGGGCATCGCGCCCCAGCCGACATATTTGACCAGCGCGGCTTTTTCGTCCGGTGACGCCGGCCGGTTTTCGGCATCCAGCGCCCGCAAAATTTCGATGGCCTTGAGATTTTGGGAAAACTTCTGTTTGGGACCGCCCTCGCCCAGCCGGTCGTCGTCGGTGATACGATAGCTGTTAAGATTTCTGGGCGGGACGGCGGCGGCTTGGTGGCCGTCCGCTAGGACTCCGGTGGCAGCAGGATGTAATTCTCCCGCACCATTTCCCAGGCCCGGTCGTGCGCCTGTTGCGGACTCAGACCTTGATTCCGAAACTGCCGGGTCAGTCCGATCATTTCGTCCTTCGTCTTCTCCTCGGCCTCCAGCAACATCGCGTGCAACTGTCCGCTCGCCTCCAGTTCGCGCACCATTTGGGGGCGATGTTCGCGCCAGTGTTTCTCGGCCATCCGTCCGTATTGCGTCAATGCTTTCATAAGTCGGCCTCTGGGAAAAAAGGTCAAGCTGGTCATTTGCCGTTGTTCGTCTGACTGCCATGAAAAATCTGCCAGCGCCGGCCCGGTGGAGCAAGCCGAGTTGGTTTGAAGTGGGTTTAGCGTCGGTTGAGGTGAAGGCGTGGGTGCGGTTTTTTCCTGGGAGTGACGGTCACGCGCAGAGAAAATTTTTCGTCCAGTTCCTGAACTGACTTGGGAAAGAGCCGGACGACCGGCACCTCGAACGCCTTTTGCAGCGCCCGGATATGTTTGTCCGTGATTTGCTGACGACCGGATTCGATGTTGGCCACCACGTCACGTGAAATATCATGTTCCTGGCATTGCAGGCGCGCCGCCAGAATCTCCTGTGACCATCCCCGCTCGAAGCGAAGTTTAATCACTACCGGACCGATGATATTCAGGTGGCCCATGATGCAGCCCCTCGGACAATACCCCCACCAAGTTTTTGTGATGAACGACAGTTTTAGACAAGTTGCTCATTTCTGATTCCTTTCTCATGGTTGAGGATTGCCGATGATCTACAACAGCAGTTGAACATGCCCAATCCACCCGGTGAAAGCGGAGCCAACACTGAAACGAAGTGTTCAAAAAAGACCAGCCCGCCCAAAAAGATTCGGATGAAAAGGTGCATGTTTATGCAATAACCACCCGATTTCGATGGGAGCATATTTAGTGCCTACATATTAACCACTTAGTTTCATTAAACCAATCCACCTTTCAGCAACCGGGTGCGGTCTGACTCCGTTGCCGGAGTCAGACCGTTATTGGCGTCTTCAAACACCCACCGCCTGTCCTCGTGTTTGCTGTTGGGATTGGGAGCGGGAAACGGCGCGCTGGGTCTGGCGCGCAATCTGGCTCATGACTTCCTCGCGCTGTTCTTCGGGGACATTTTTCACGAGAACCTCGTAGGCCTGTTTCAGTTCGGGGTTGGCGTTGATGCGGTTCATGATGCCCTCGCGCATCCGCTGCTGGCGTTCGATCTGGCGGACTTCATTGAGGGCGACGGTTCGTTCCAGCCGTTCGCGGGGCATACTTTGCAGGTAGGCCCAATGCTTCGGGTTTTCTTTGATGTAGGCGTCAATCTTGGCCTCCACTTCAGGATTGATCCGGTAGTTGGAAGGGTCAGGCGACGTGTGTGGTGTGGCGGCTGCGGTGGCGGCGCCATTGGGCGCGGGTTTCGTTTTTGTTGTGCTCATAATGAGTCGTGTTTTTGTTGTTAATAATGCCGGCGTGATTGCCGGCAAAGT
>JAJXXI010000586.1 GCA_021781185.1 bacterium | reverse complement strand
CCAACAAAGATCATGCCCACATTCCCCTGCGCCACACGCTTGAGAACTTGTTCATGGCGCTGCATCCACCAGGCATTCGTCCGGGCCACCGGCATGACGGCGGTATTTATTTCCTTTACCGGCGTATTAGAACTGTTCGCCTGGCCGAAGCAGGTGGAAGATAGGATTGTGGCCGTGGCCAAAGTTAATGCTGCATATAGTTTATGACTCATATTTTTTTGTTATTTTGTTTGTTACGGATAAATCGTGCTTTTCCAATCAAAATCACTGCTGACCAATAGGAAACATGCTCAAAACCATTGATTTAATTGACGAATTTAAAATGGATGGGCGTTTTTACCCCCACGCTCCGACCCATAGCGTGCAAAAGCGCGGAAAGGCCTTTGTTTTTGACTGCTTTCATGGGTTTTATATGGGTTGGCTGTGAATCAAAATGACGGTTGATGAAACGCGCCATCAACGTAAAAACACACGGTAAAATGATGCGGGCGGCTGATTGCTTCCCAAATCGGCAAACTTGTCGAGGATGGTAATCTGCCCGTTCGGCGGCGCCGTATTGGTGGAAATGTTTATCCAGTTGACCAAGTTGGTGGAACGTTGGGTGATATAATCCACTCCCGGATTACCTGTGAACGTGATCAAATGCGGATTGTCCGCCGACGTCATGGCCACGTCAAAGGTCGCAATGCTGGCTGTGGTCGAAGGCTGGATCAAATGGTAATTGCTCTCGGCCGGACCGCTGAGGGTCAGCCCGGAAATTTGCACGGTCTTATTGGTGCCGACGCTGCCATCCGGCAGGAACGTGCCGGTAGTAGCATTGGTGTTCAACACCACATTCGTGCTGTCCAGATTTCCCACCAATGCGGCGGACGATTGGTTGAGGGTGGCCGTTGCCGTGCCGTCGTAAATCTTGTTGTTGGCGGTGATGCCCGTCACGGTCAGCGATTTGCTGGTAATTGAAACCGTTCCCGGATTCGCGCCCAGGGTGTAATTGCCTGCCGCTGATCCCGCCAGGGTCAAAGGGATGTTGGTTTGTGCGATTTTGAACGCCGCCATCACACCGGACCAGGTTCCCGACCAGGGAGCAACGCGCGTCACCAAGGAGCCGATCCAGCCCGGGCTTAAATTTCCGCCGGAAACCGCATGGCCGGCGGACCCGACAAATTTTTCCAAAACCATGACATTCCCATTGGCATTGGCCTTCGAGGAGTCGGACTTGGCACTGGCGATCAGGCTGAAACCATCGCTTAAAAAGCCATACGGATCCGTGTCCAACGTGTAGGCGCTGCTGCTGGTGCCGATGCAACCGAACCACAACTCATCCGGTTGCGATGTCATCGGTGTTGTCCCGGTATCGGCGGCAGCCGTGCGGTTGGTATCGCTGGCGGTCACGTCCAGCGGATTTGCCGCGAGACCACGATATTCCGCAATCACCGCCGCCGAGCGCCAGGCGGTCAAAAGATTGATCGTCACGCTGGTGCCGGCATTTTGCACATTTGTCGCATACCAAATTTCCGTTTCCGAATTGCCCGGGTTTGCGGAGTAGGCGGCCCGCACCCAGTTTGCCCCCGCCTGCGCAATACTCGTCACGGCGGGACTGTTAACAGAGGCATGAACATTGATGGCAGCAATAAGGGTGTTGCCATTCTCCGGAGCCGGAATGGTTGTGACCCAAGGTGAAGATGGGACGCCATTTTGCGTATTTAAACCGGCAGTCACATTCACCCGCGCCGGCGACGGCAAACCGGTGAAGAACGGCTGTGATCCGACATTTTTATTTGTAATGTAGCCACTCCCAGCCAGCGCCAGATTGGCCCCGTCCAAATTGCCGGCGACCGTTAGAATGCCGGTGTCAATATTCGTGGTGGCGTCGTAAACGCGCGCTCCCGCCACACCGACCGGGATCGGGGTGACGGTGAGAAGAACTTCGTTGGCGGCCGTGCCCAGCAGATGGGTGATGGAATTGGAATAAACTCCCATCACGGTATGTGTTCCAGCCGGCAATTTCGCGGTCGAAGGCAGGGCGGCGTAGTTTCCGGAAAGCGGCACCGGCGCACCGAATTTGGTTCCATCCACATAAAACTGCACCGTGCCGGGGCCATTGGTGACGGTCGCCGAAATGGTTGAAGAAAGGCCATAAGGCCAGGTTTCATTTGTGCTCATCACCACCGGTGACGGAGTAGTCGGTGTGGCCGACCAATTCAGGTTCACAATATGACTTCCAATCTGGTAAACCCAGTTGTCGCCGTTGGTGAACAGCAGGGTTGCCTTCGCGGGAATACCTCCATTGGTTGTCCAACTGAACACCATGACATTTTGCCAGTTGGTCCGGCCTGAAGTTGATATATCCACCAGGGTCATGATGTTCGAACCTCCTTGCGAATCGCGGGCGGTGATATTCTGCAAATAATTCGTCATCGTCGAAACCGTTGGCGTGAGCAGATCAAAACGGCTGGTCGTCAGCGGATCGGTGGTAATCAACGACCCGTCAGTCTGTTTCACAAAGGCATTGGTGCTCAATGAATGGAAATAGAGGTGCAGGT
>JAJXXI010000048.1 GCA_021781185.1 bacterium | reverse complement strand
CCCACGGTGAGTTGCAGGAAGTCTTCTTTGGCGAAGACAATTATGTGCTCGTGCAAATGCCGCCCGGCATCGCCAATGGCTACAAGGCTTACGGCGACAAGATGGTGATTCTGGCCAATTGCGCCACTGAGCCGCACGACCCGAATGAAATCATCCGCCTTGATCCGTTTACCAAGGAAATCCCCTACGATTGGGCGCTGAAAAATGGCTAATCTGGCCCCCGCCAACCTGCCTAAAATTGTTGTCACGCGCACGCCCCTGCGCGTCAGTTTTGCTGGTGGTGGAACGGATTTGCCGGGTTTTTATGAACAGGACTATGGAGCGGTGTTCAGCACGGCGATTGACAAATACATTCACGTCACGGTCAAACGCCATAACGAGTTGTTCAACGAACCAATCCGTATCAATTACTCGGTGACGGAGCAGGTGGATACGGTTGACGAAATCAAAAACAATATTGCGCGCGAATGTCTGCGCCTGTTGAAAATTGATCCGCCGATTTACATCAGCACGGTTGGTGACATGCCGGCCTCGACGGGGCTGGCTGGTTCCAGCGCCTTCGCCGTCGGTCTCCTGAATGCGTTGCATGCATATCGCGGCGAGCGCGTCGCCCCCGGGCAATTGGCCGAAGAAGCCTGCCACATTGAGATCAACGTTCTCAAGGAACCCATTGGCAAGCAGGATCAATATGCGGCAGCGTTTGGCGGATTGAATTTCTTCCGGTTCAATCCTGGCGGCGGAGTCAGCGTGGAACATGCCCGCGTCAGCGGAGATTTCATCAACGATTTATTCGCCCACATTTTAATGTTCTGGACGGGCTTGCAACGCGACGCCAGCTCCGTGCTGACCGAGCAAAGGAAAAATATTCCGGAAAAGATGGAATACTTGCGGAAAATCCGGGGGCATGCCCATCAAATTCAAGAGCTCGCCGGTGCCGGTAAGTTTGATCCGGCTGCCTTTGGAAAAATTTTGCATGAATCCTGGCTGTTGAAACGGCAGCTTGCCAGTTCGATTTCTTCTTCAACCATTGACGAACACTACGAAAACGCCTTGAAAGCCGGAGCCGAAGGAGGAAAAATTTGCGGTGCGGGTGCCGGTGGTTTCTTGCTGTTTGTCATCCAGCCGGAGAAACAAAATGCCGTGCGGCAGGCACTTTCGAAACTGCTCGAAATTCCCATTCACCACGAGGTTCACGGTTCGCGCGTGTTGCTGCCGTTCGAGCACTGAATACTGGACTGGCCCTTTGCCAAGGTTTCCTTTCCCGGGCGGAAATCGCCCTGATTGGCCCGACATTTCAAGGCGGATCGCAAAGTTGGGGATCTCTTGCGAGTCACACGGCCATGAACCCTTGGAATTTTTCCGCGACGGCGCGGAAAACGGGGCCCGGGGCTGGCGCACCCCCTTTCTCGGGTTCAATGCGTGTAGAACCCGGCAAACCGATCCCACGCCTGCGCCTCGTTCCAGTGTGGATGGAGCGCCGTCACCAGGTCGGTGTTGATGCGGTGGAGCGGCTCACTGAAATCTTCCTGCTTTGACAATTCCACGCGGCATTCCCAGCCCAGGCGCTGGCGCACTTCGCGAGCGACGCGCTGGGCAAACTCACCCTGTTTTTCGACATAGCCACTCGGGTTGATTTTGATCGTGCCGCTCTTTTGCGCCAGGACACGATTGACAAAATTCGCATAAGCCATCGCCATCAAGTCCACGTGAATGTTGTCGCGCAGATAATCCGGTGTCTTGACACAGGCAGTTTTTCCCTCGCGCCAATTTTTCATCAGGTAGGCAGTGAAGCGCGGCTCTTCAAACGGGCCAAACGGATTGGGAATCACAAATTTGCCCAGTGGAATTTGTGCCTCACCGCAGTAAAATCGAAACGTCTGCCAGGTCAGTCCTTTTGACAGACCATAGCCAGAAAATGCGCGCAGGGGATGGTCTCCTTTCCCTTCGTCGTTTTCAAACACGCTGCCAGTCAAAATGGCCGCTTTCAAGCCGGTGCTTTTAAACGCCGCGAGAACGGAGCGCAGATTCAGCGTGTTGCTATGCAGGGCGGACAGGAGATCAAAGTCCGGGCTTTTGTAATTGGCGGATTCCGTGGCGTGATGACAAAGAAAATCCCATTGCCCTCCGGTGCGGATTAGATCGAAGAAGGCTTCCGAGCCGAACGGCGTATGAGAAACCAGCCGACAAAGGGACTGCAACTCTCCGGTGCGCCGTTGGCGAACGCCCTCGTAGGTTTCCGGTGAGCCGCGCAGCGGACAGACAATCTCGTGCCCTGCGGCTGCCAGGGTTTTGACGAACCAGTAACCGGTGAATGAACTGGCTCCGGTGAACAGGATTTTCATTTCAGATGTGTTTCTGGTTTAAAGTCGGGATGGTTCTGGTCCTTGTCAGAAATGATCACCGGTGCCATCGGCCATTGGATGCTCAGGGCAGGATCGTTGTAGCGAATGCCGCGCTCGTGTTGCGGCGAGTAAAATTCGCTGGTGAAATAAAAAATTTCCGTATCGTCTGCGAGAGTCATGAAGCTGTTCGCACAGCCTTGCGGCACATGAATCATCGTGCGATTTTCGGCGGTCATTTCCACGGCGACATGTTTCAAAAATGTTGGGGAGTCCGGCCGCAAATCAATCACCACGTCAAACAGCGCACCGCGCACACAACGAAACGTTTTATCTTCCGCCTTGGGGGCCAGTTGATAATGAATGCCGCGTAATGTGCCCCGGGTGCTGCTCAACGAATTGTTCATTTGCACGATCCTGGGATTCAGGCCGTGTTGAGCGAATTCGCGTTCGCAGAACAGGCGGGCAAAAAAACCGCGGTCGTCCCCTCGCTTTTCCAGTTCGATAATGAAGACGCCTTTCAGAGCTGTTTCGGTGAATTTCATGCTTTTATTTGCCGGACCATGTCAACCGGGTCAAAACTTTTTCCACAATTTTGGCGCCGATGGCCAGCGACGCGGTTGCGGCGGGTGAAGGGGCGTTGACCACATTGAGAATTCCGCGCTCTTCCTCAAAATGAAAATCTTCCACGAGTTTGCCTGCCGACAGCATGGCTTGAGCCCGCACGCCAGCGCCTCCGGGGATCAAGTCATCTTCGCGGATTTCCGGCACGAGTTTTTGGAGCGAGCGGGTGAACTCCGCCTTGGAAAGCGAGCGCCGGATTTCATATCCACACATGCTCGGATACCGAGCCAGGAACCTCCACAAGCCCGGGAACAAGGCGGATTCCGCAAAGTCCCGCAGATTGACGTCCGTCCACTTGTAACCTTCGCGCGCGAAAGCCAGCACGGCATTGGGCCCGGCCTCGATGCCGCCATGAATCCGCCGCGTAAAATGCACACCGAGAAAGGGGAATTTCGGATCGGGCACCGGGTAGATCAAGTGGCGGACGAGCGACTGGCGCTCCGGTTTGATATGGAAATATTCACCCCGGAATGGAATGATTTTTGCCGTCGGTTTTTGGCCTGCGGCGCGCACCAGCCGGTCGGCGTGCAATCCGCCGCAAGTGATGACATAGTTGGAATGGAAATCGCCGGCCGACGTCGCAATCATCCATCCGCCCTGGCCGGCCGTCATTTTCTGCACGCGAGTTCCCAGTTTGATTTCCCCGCCCGCCTGGCAAATGAGCTGGCCAAGTTTTTCGCAGACACCGGGATAATCCACGATTCCTTCCTGCGGAACATGGATGGCGGCAAGGCCTGCCGCGTGGGGTTCGATTTCCTTGAGTTGCTGCGAATTCAACTTTCGCAGGCCGAGCAAGCCGTTGGCGTTGCCTCGTTCCCAAAGCGTTTCCAGTCGCGGCAATTCATCTTGAGAGACGGCAACAACAATTTTTCCGCATTGCTCGTGCGCAACGCCATGTTCCCGGCAGAAGGCCAGCATTTGTTGCAATCCATTGACGGCCAGCAGTGCTTTGGCGGAACCCGGCTTGTAATACAGCCCCGAATGCAGCACCCCGCTGTTGTGCCCGGTCTGATGCGCGGCCAAGGTGGATTCCTTTTCAAGCACCAAAACTTTGGACTTCGGTCTCGCTGCCAGCATCCGCCATGCGGTGGCGAGGCCTACAATCCCGCCACCCACAACTGTCACATTGTAAATCATATTGTTTCCGGCAAATTGTGGCGCAACTGGCTGGAGGGTGAAAGCGGGAAAACAACGGGTGAGAATCTTCCTGACACACAAAACACCGCATAGTAGCATCGTGACAATGAGCCAATGGTTTTCCGAATATTTGCGCGCGCAAAGAGCGGCGCATGAGTCCATCCCGCTGGAAGCGGTGATTGAACTGGCCGGGCGATTGCGAACAGCCCTGCGCGAGGACCGGCAAATTTTTGTGTTTGGCAACGGAGGCAGCGCGGCGAATGCCTCGCACTTTGCGACAGATATTGGAAAAGGGGCATCCGACAAATTAAAGAAACGCTTCCGGATTTTCTGCCTCAACGACAATGTGAGTTGGATGACAGCGCTGGCCAATGATTATTCCTACGAAGATGTGTTTTCCGGGCAATTGCAAAATTTTGCCCGGCCCGGAGACTTGGTTTTGGGCATCAGCGTCAGTGGCAATTCACCGAATTGTGTCAAAGCCATGGCCTGGGCCAAACAAAACGGTTTGATCACCGCAGCATTGGTTGGTGGCAAAGGTGGCCGGATGGCGGAAATCGCCGAACAGGTCATCACCATTCGGGACACACACTACGGTCGGGTTGAAGACGCGCAGATGACCATTTGTCATCTGCTCTGTTATGCCTTTCTGGAAAATCCAGCACTGGCGGATTGATTTTCTTTGGCTTCTCCGGTTTTCCGGCTTTGAATCAGCAAAAAGCCGCACAAAATAATGCCAATGCCGATGGCTGCAAATGTTACATAGAGCGGCCGGTTCGGCATGCTGAAATCAAAATTCACGGTGTGCTGGCCGGGTTGCAGAAATACGCCGCGCATGAGGTAGTTGCAGCGCAGCAGTTGTGCCGGCGCACCGTCCACGCTCACGCGCCAGTTGGGATCATATTTGTCATTGAGCAGCAAGACGGACGGCGTTTTCGCGTCAGCCGCCAGAACAATGTGTTTTGGCGCATAGCTGGTGAAAGTAACGGTGCCGGTATTTTCATTGGTGGCGGAAGCGGGCAGATTCCTTTCCGGCGTATCCACCAGCACGGTCTGGTGCGGGTGAAAATCCAAGTCAGCCAGTGTGTTCAGCACGGATTGGTCGTTAGTGTTGACCTGCCAGTCGCCGTAAAGGCTGGCCCGGGGCAGCGCGCCGGTGAAGTCAAAGAGCGCGTAGCGGCCTTTCGGATCGGGCGCGGCGGTGAGTTCTTCCAGTCCATGTGGCTGGACAATTCCGGGCTTGGGCACAATCTCAAAGCGCTGCTGGATGCGGAAGCGCTTTTGCACGGGATCAAGTTCCTGGTTCAAGGCTTCGAGATAGCCGGCGGCCCCCAGCAGATAGCGGGTGTTGGTCAGTTCCCAGTGGCGGGCGAGGAGAGGAACACTGGCCGCTGTGCCGCGCGGAGAAAGCGCCGCCAGATAATTTTTCAAATCATTGGCCATGCGGGGCATCTGAATGATGTCCAGACATTGGATGTCGTAATAAGGAAAGAGTTGTTGCGTCCACTCGATGCGATAGATCTGGTCAAACAATTCCATTCCTTCCGGGGCGCGGAAAGGCAACCCGGCCACCCGGTGTTCATAGGGTTTTTGGCGGAGGAAATCCACGATGGGATTCAGCGTGCCGACTTCATATTTCTGCTTGTAATCCCAGTGGCCAATATAGGGCACGTCGGCCCGGCCAAGATCAAACACCAAAAAAACACCCAGCAGCAACGCACCAAGCCGGGCGCGCGGGCCGGAAAAACAACCGGCGAGGACGCAAATGAATATTCCCAGCGCGATGGCCAGCAGAACAACAAACCAGCCCAACTGCCCAAGACTGAACGTGGCGATCGCACTGGCCATGCTTGTGTCCGGAAAACCCACCGTTTGCAGGTAGGCGATGAAGTCCTTTTGTTCGCCGGAAAAAATCAGCCAGCCCAGCACGCTGGCCACGAAAACGCCGAGGCAAATCTGGGTCCATTTGCGATCGAATCCGTCCGCGCGGGCCCACCAGCGTTTAAGTTGGGCGAGCAATTCGCCCGGGCTGGACGCGGTTTTGCTGAGCTGCCGCTGGCTCAAGACGTGCAGGCCATAGGCGAATAGAATCACCATCGCCCATGACAGGAAAATGAGGAATTTGGCTGGATTTCGGATGGTGGAGAAATACGGGAGCTTGTAGAGCAGCGCATAGAACATGAATCCGTCACTGGTATGCGAGAAGGGCGCAAACCGGCCCCAAGCCAGCGGCAGGCAGATGACGAGAATGAAGGCCCAGAACCAGATCATTTTCTTTTGCGCGTTGGTAAACGGCGAATTTTTCCGGCGGAACGACTGTGCCATCGTCCAGGCCGCGATGAGGCACACCAGAATGCCGCAATAATTGCCTCCGCCGGAAAAGCGCATGAAACCCGGTGGTGGGTTACCCTGACTGCCGTTGTCCAGCCAGCGGTCGAGCGCGGGACTGCGTCCGACGCTGCCCCAATATTCTCCGCCTGAATAGGCATTGGTCAGGGCTGGCATCATGTTGTTGGGGGTATCCATCTTGTAGCCGAAGAGGCCCGGCACCAGCAGTCCGAGGGATTCCTTTTTGGGCGTGCTCCATTGGGTGGCCCAGTCCCATTGCTCCGCTTTGGTTTCCGCGTCCTGCGTTGTGCCGGCGACGCCTTCGATTTGCGTCCCAACCAGAGAAGACACGGTTTGAAAACCAATGAATCCGGCGAAGCCGGCCACCAAGGCCACCCGGCCCAAACCGCGCAGGGCTTTACCGGCCACCGGTCCGTCCGTTTCCACCAACGATTTGTAAAACACAAAGCCGGCGATGATCAGGCTGTAAAGCGCCCCGATGTCCGCCGCTTCCATGACGTTCAACCCCACGCAGAAGCCGGCCAACGCCAGCCGCGTCCAGCGCAACAACCACGGAGTTTCACGGGTATTGGCCACAACCAGAGCCAGCGCGAAAAAATCCATCCCGAGGGCGATTTGTTGTCCCGCAACCCCCCAGCACGCCGCGCTGAAGAAGGTGGAATTCAACACGGCCGCGAGGCTGCCCAGCGCCACCGCCAGCGGGCTTAATTTGAGCGCGCGGAAAAAAGACATCGCGCCGAGCCCGACAATGAACAAAGCGATTGGTGCGTAAAACTTGGCCATGCCGACCGGGCCGAGTGACCATTTGATGAGTGCGGTCAGCCCGGGAGAAAAACCGCCGACATTGAAACCCACGTCATTCTGATCGTCCCACATGCCGGTCATTGCGGCGGGGAGCTTCGACCAGGAAGCATTTTGCTGTCCGAGCGGATTGTCATTTGAGAAATGAACCAAGTTCGGCGAAAAACTGCGCCAGAACAAAACTGCCAGCACGGCCAAGATCAGCAGTGGCAGGGTGAAAGCGCTCTTGCGGGTTGGGGTTGGCATGGTGGAAATCAGTTGGCAAACAACGACATCTTCGGGCTTCAAGTTTGAATTTTGACGGCTTGATTTTGGGGGCAATAATCGAGGTGTCAAGCAAGTCTCGGGTTCATTTTTGCTTCGTTTTTATGCTCAGCCGCACGCTAACCATAAAAGACGGCAGCCGCGCCAGTAACATTCAATGCTGAATTCAGGGTGCAATATCAATTGCGGTTCCAGATTCCTCGCACTTGACGATGGACAGCTCCGCTTGGGTTTCATTAACTTTCGCGCTGTCCATGCATATTCACTGGATTGCCAACACCATTGTCCCGCCGCCGCTTTCCCTAAGTGGTGGCGACCGCATCATGGTTGAATGTATTCGGCGTTGGAGCAGGGATCACCGGATTACGGTGTATGGCAATGAGGGAGCCCGACAGCTTTGCGACTGGTTTAAACTAGACGGCATCGAACATGTGACCTGGCGGGCGGATCGTTGGCAGCGCTTTGGCCGCCCGATCTGGTGGCTGGCCCAAACCATCATCGGCTGTCGCGGCGCTGAGGTCATTCAGTTTTCGCCGTCTGAAAGGCATGTCATCTTCGCCACCTCGGAATTTCAACCCAACGCCCTGCCGGCCTTTCGGTTGAAGCGGCGATATCCACAGACACCATTGGTGATGGAATCGTTTCTGTTGGCACCCAAGTGGTTTTCGGGGCGGCCCGGACCCGGTTTGATGTATACCGCCTACCGGCCAGTTCAGAAGCAGATGCTGCGAAAAGTATTGCGCGAGGCTGAAATGATTTTGGTAACCGGCGAGGAAGACCGGGAATTCATGCTGCAAGAAGGCCGGTCACCGGATTCAGTTTACGCCGTGCGCGGCGGCGTGGACCTGAGCGTCCCGCAAAGCGTGCCCGAACCAAAGGAGAAAAAGTTCGATGCTGTTTTCATCGGGCGATTGCATCCGCAGAAGGGCCCATTGGAATTACTTGAAGTATGGAACCAACTCGTTCAGAGGAAGCCTGACGCCCATCTGGCCATCATCGGATCCGGACCGATGGATGCTCAATGCCGGGCGAAGGCGGAGCAACTGGGCCTCGCCAAAAATGTCGAGTTCTTCGGGTTCCGCGACGGCGTCGAAAAATATAAAATCATTAAATCCGCGAGAATCGTGGTCCATCCGGCGGTGTTTGATAGCGGAGGGATGGCGGCGGCAGAGGCGTTGTGCTGCGGGCTTCCGGGTGTGTCGTTTGATTTATCTGCCTTGCAAAGCTACTATCCGCGCGGCTGGCTGAAGGCGAGACCGGGGGATTTGGCCGGGTTTGCGGATTGCCTGCACCGCCTGCTCACGGATGAAACGCTTTACGCCGCCACAAGCAAGGACGCCTACGCGGCCGGCTTGGAGTGGGATTGGAATGTCCGGGCAAAGGCGATTTGGGAGGCAATTGAGCGGGGTATCGGTAAGCCCCCCAAGGTCATTATGTAGAATGATCTTGTTTAGGCTGGGGAATTATTTTATGCGCAATTTGCGCCACACCAAGCGAGGTTGCAAAATAAACCAACGGCGAACACAGATATGAGGCACCAAACAAGAGCGGACGCAAATAGCGGGGGGCGGTATAGGCCCAGTTGCCCTCCTTCCAAACCAAAGCCAGCCCTTGACCGCGTGTCACGTAGCCCATTTTGCGAAATTCCTCGGGGTCCCAGCCTGAAACATGAATTTGATAAGGATTTTTTTCCTCACCGTTCGCGTCAAGCGGGCAAAAACCATAAAATCCGACAATGGTTGTGATTACCGTGCGTTTACGCGACATTGCTTCCATTTGTCTGATGAGAGCCAGAGCTTCCGCTTTATGGATATGCTCGACAGCCATTGAGGAAAAAACGACGTCAAACTTCTGGTTGGTAATCTCCTCCGGCAGTTTTGTGATGTCCGCCTTGATGATTTTTTTATAGACTCCAGTTGCTTCGGCAGCCTTGATGCTGTCGTCAAAAAGTTCCACACCGGTTATGTCCCAGTTCTTACCCTTGGCAATCATGGCCATCAAATCTCCTGTGCCACATCCAATGTCCAAGATGGTTTTCACGTCATTGCTAATTGCGACGGATAGAATCCAAGGGTAGGAGAATGGAGTTTTTCTTAAATATGGATGCATAGGCTGGTTTTCCGATTGAGCCACCGGTTTAATTTTCCTCGGACGGCGCTGTGATAATACGACCATTTGTCACCGTCGGCAATTCGTCCCAGCCGGTCTTTCTGCGCCGGCGTGCTGGCTTCATAAATCTCGTGGTGCCGGTCATAGATCAGGCAGTTGCTCTGGTCGCCGCGCCGGAAAATGTTTGCCGGTTTGCGCCAGTCCGGTTGCGGGTAAAAGCCCTCCCAGGTCACGAGGACGCAAGGCATATTCTGCCGCCCAGCGAGACTGGTGATGGATTGCCGGCCCACTTCAAAATAATGGCGGTCGTCTGGCTGGGACAGCGATCCTGTCCAATCCCGCACCAATTGAGGGCGGCACATGAACGCCGTGGTGCGGATATGCGGCGCGATGTCAAACGAAGCGGACGGTCCGTAAAGACCCGGGCCAAATTGCTCGGCTCCGGCAGCCAGCCGCCGCAGCCAGCCGGCCTGGCGGAAATGGCTGTGGGCATTGAGAAACAGCATGAAATCGGCATCCACTTCGCCCGCCACCTTCCGGTAGGCACCAATGTCCCAACCGCCGTTGTCGTGTTCGTGAAAGACCGGGTTCAGCCCCGCAAATAAATCCGCCACCATTGCATTTGGTTTTCCGCCATTGCAAACCACGTGGAGCGTGTGTGGAAATTCTGGCGGGAACTGTTTGAAGGTGGAGACAAACCGCCGCGTGGCCGGTTCAAACTGAGGCCAGTTCACCACCGGACAGACATAAACAAGGTGGATGTTCATTTCA
>JAJXXI010000680.1 GCA_021781185.1 bacterium | reverse complement strand
TGGCGACGGACGTTGTTTGGCCTCGCCTGTTTCGCCACCTTGATTGCGCTGTTTTACGCCGAGGAGGACTGGCGCGGCTGGCATACTTGGAACCAGTTTAAACACCAGTGGGAAGCCAAGGGGGAAAAATTCACCTTCGCCAGCGTGGTGCCGCCGCCCGTGCCCGACGACCAAAACTTTGCCATGACACCGATTGGCTTCACCAGTTATGGCAACATCCTGAATCGCGCCGGACACAAAATTCCCTACAACACCAATTTCGACCGGCGCATGGACATTTCCATAGTGCATGACTACGAAACCGCTCCTGCCGGTGGCAGCGGTAATTGGGAGGAAGGGAAGTTCGCCAATCTGGCGGCGTGGCAAGGTTATTACCGCAATCTGGCGGCCAAAACCAACGAGTTTCCCGTGCCCGCCAAGCCCGGTTCGCCGGCTGCCGACGTGTTGCTGGCGTTGAGCCAATATGCCCCGGTGATTGATGAATTACGGCAGGCCAGCCGGCTGCCAGATTCACGGTTTCCGCTCAATTACGACATTGCGTGCCCGGCGGAAATTTTGCTGCCGCATCTGAGCGCATTAAAAAATTGCGATCGCGTGCTTCAACTGCGCAGCCTCGCCGAACTGCAAAACAGTCAGCCGCAGCAAGCGCTGGACGACGTTCGGCTGGCCCTGCAGTTATCCGGCAAGGTTCGCACCGAGCCGTTTTTAATTTCCCATCTGGTCCGCATTGCGATGGTTCAGGCCGCGCTGCAACCGGTTTGGGAAGGGCTGGCGGAACACCGATGGTCGGACGCACAACTGGCCGAATTGGATTCTCAACTGGCAAAGCTGGATTTTTTGGCGGATTACCAACTGGCCATGCGGGGGGAATTGGGATGCCAGTGCGGCATCTTTGACTATTTGCGCCACCAGCCGCGTGAGTTTTTGAACATGGTGGGTGAAATGCAACCAAGCCGGGATAATTTGTCGCCTCTAACCGCGCTGGTTCCCGCTGGCTGGTATGACCAAAATCAGTTTCGTTGCGCCCGCATGATGGTGGAGTATTACGTTCCCGTGGCCAATCTGGATCAACGGACCATTTCCCCGACAGCCATCCGTAAAGCCGATAAGGTTCTCCATGACGAAACGAGAGCTTTGACCCCTTTCAATTTATTCGAACGCTTGTTGATGCCGGCGTTGAGCAACTGCGCGCAAAAATTTGCCCATGGCCAGTCTTCCGTGGATTTGGCCCGCGTCGCCATTGCACTGGAGCGCTACCGGCTGGCGCACGGCGAATTTCCCGAAACGCTGGGCGCGCTCGGACCGCAGTTCATCGCCAGGCTGCCGCACGATGTCATCGGCGGTCAGCCGTTGCACTACTGGCGCACGGATGATGGCCAGTTCATGCTCTACTCTGTCGGTTGGAACGAAGAAGACGACGGCGGCACGGTGGTTTATGCCCCAAAATCCAAACCTCCCCGCGTGGACAGCAAACAGGGCGACTGGGTCTGGCGGTATCCGGCAAAATAGCCGAAGGACAATTTGATCTGTCTGGACAGGTTCTGCCAATGCTCAAACGGCACAATCTGTCAGCAAAATGGCGTTGTCCTGACGAATCCGGCCGGCGGGGATTGTCACATCGGCTTTGCGCAAACGCGCAATCATTTCTGCTTTTTCCGCGCCGGTGGCGACCCACAGGATTTTCCGCGAACGATTGAGCAGCGGATAAGTCAAGGTCATCCGCCGGCGTTTCTGGTAAACGCCCGTCAGCGCAACATCGCGGTCGGTCACGTTTAGAACCGGATCATCGGGAATCAGCGACGCGGTATGCCCGTCCGGGCCGAGACCAAGATGAGCAAGATCAAGCACCGACGGCGTGCCGGCGATTTGCTCCAGTGTTTTAGCATAGCTGGCGCAGGCGGTCTCCAGGTTTTCGACTTCCACTGGCATCGCATGGATTTGTTCGGGCGGCAATGGCGCGTGGGACAACAGGCTTTCGCGGAGATGCGTGAGATTACGATCCGGATCATCGGCGGGCGCGATGCGCTCGTCCACCTGCACCATGTGGACGGCTTTCCACGGCATTTCCTCGTTGGTCAGCGCGCGGAGCATTTGCCACGGCGTCTTACCGCCACTCACGGCCATGATGAACCGGCTGCGTGCGGCGACTGCGGCACGCGCTTCGGCGGCGATGAATTTGGCGGCTGCTTTCGCGACCGCGTTGGCGTCGGCACAGGCTTGAATTTCCATACGTCTTGTTGTGGTTGCGGGCTTACCGCAACGCCTTCATCTTCCGATAACGGCGGATGAGGCTGTTCGTCGAGCTGTCGTGCTTGAGCTGGGGCGTTGCCTTGCTTTCGAGTTCCGGAACGATGCGCTGGGCGAGCACTTTGCCGAGTTCCACGCCCCATTGATCAAACGGGTTTACATTCCAGATCGCGCCCTGGGTAAAGACGATGTGTTCGTAAAGCGCAATGAGCGAGCCGAGAATTTCCGGTGTCAGCCGGTCGGCAAAAATCGTGTTCGACGGACGGTTGCCCTCGAAGACTTTGTGCGGGACAAGTGC
>JAJXXI010000367.1 GCA_021781185.1 bacterium | reverse complement strand
GACGGCTTCGTCGGCGCAACCGGGTTTTTCCGCCTCAATTCTTTTCCAGCAACAGCACCCGGTTTGATTTCTCGCGCAGGGCGGCTTCCGTTTTTTGCAGGGCGGGATAATCCGCCGGTGCCACGATGGCCGGGGTGATTTGCAGGTCGTCCAGAATGGTGATTTTTCCCGCGTGGCGGCTGACGCTCACCCGGGCGGAACCGGCTCCGTCGGCGCGCAGTTTTTTATCCGTGGGCGTGATGACCAGCCAGGGAAATTCCGGCGGCAGCGTGATTTCCGTGGTGATCCGGCTCCGGATTTCCCCGGGGACGAACAGCGGCAAGACGCGGGAGTCTGCGCCGGCGGGGAAGAGCGACGGCGTAAACGGCAGGTCGAAGTAGAAATATTTCCCGTCCACCACGGCGTAGTGATCCACCGTCACCCGGAATTGTTCGATGCCGGGATAGGAATCGAATTTCGTGACGAGACCGCCATCCGGCCGCGCGCCTTGGGCCACCGAGGAAACCACTTCCTGGAAATACCGCCGCCGCTCTTCCGGCGGCAGTTCGGAGAAATACCGCTTTCTGGCGTTGTAGGCCGAGCCGTAGAAACGCCGGGTGATTCCGATCTGTGCCTGGCCGTCATTGCTCAAGGCGATCGTGTAAAGCGTCCCGGAGATTTCGCCGCAGTCTTTCGCCGGCTTGATTTTGATCAGGTCGCGGTCGGCCAGCGCCAGCCCCAGGTCGTTCGCGTGCGTCGTGGTGCCCAGTTTCGCGTATTGATCGGTGTCGTTCAGGTAATACGCCTGTCCGTCCACGACCACGCGCACGAGCGGATACGTGAAGTTCTGCGGCAGCGGATACGATTTGACGAATTTGGAAACGGGCGAGATGGGCGGGAGGTCGGACGCCAGCACAAATTCCGGCTTGAATCCGGCGGCGTCCAGCATCGCGTCGAGCAGAATGGCGCGGTCCGCCAGATGGCCGTAGCCGTCGGCCAGCGTGGTGTCGGCGGCGGACAGGTTGGTCAGCGGCAGATCGGTGAAGTCCGGGCCGGCCAGGCGGATGGATTGGACCACGTAATCGCGGAGAAGGGTCAGCGCGTCCAGCCGGTTGGTGGCTGGGGCGGTCAACTGGCGCGCCAGGGTGGCGGCATGGGCGTCCTGCCGGGCGCGGTTCAGCAGCGTCTTTTCGAGTTCCCGGTAATAATCATTCACGTTGCCGACAAAGAAATTGACGCCGGAATCGTAGAGCCAATCCGGCGGCAATTGCGATTCGTGCGGAAGCGCGGGGACGTTTTTGGCGGTCCAGGTGAACACCTGCCGTCCGCCGGCGGTGGCGGTCCGGGTTTTGAGGTCCGCATTTGAGCCGCTGATTTCCGTGTGGATTTTGAGGCCGGCGGGCGCGGTCAGCTCCACGGATTTGGCGTCCAGCTCGTCGGGAAACTGGAACGGTTCAAAGCCGGCCAGAAAGGGGCGGTTGGTGTTGGTGATTTCAAATTCCACCTCGATGGTGGAACCGATCTCCACGTTGGGCAGGTTGGCCACCAGCACTTTGCCGCCGGGATAGCGCTTGGCCGAGGCGTTCCAGCCGGCATCCATGACGTTGATTTCATCCGGCGAGATGGTCGAGCGTTCGCCGCTGCTGGAAATGGTCACGGCCTGAATGATCCGGGCGCCCTGGCATGAGGGATTGAAGGGGATTTTCAGCTCCGCCTCGCGCTTCTTGCCATTATAAGTGAGGATGCGCTTGGAATATTTCACCCGCAGCACCGCCGAATGCGCGCCGGTCACGTCGAGGTGTTTTTCGCTGGTTAAAATGACTGCGTCCGATTGCACGGGCGTGGCATGGGTCGGGGTTGCCGCCGCAGCGGACCGGGTTCCGGTGTTTTTGGCGAGCGCCAGCACCGGCATTTTGCGGGCATCGTAATCCAGTTCCTTCAGCGTCTTTTTGAGGGTGAGATATTGCGCGGGCGAAAACTCGACGACTTTGAGCTTCAGGCTGCGGGTGGCGGCAAGGGTGTGATTGGTCCAGGAAAACTGCTGGCGGCAGCTCAGGCAGGGATCAATTTCCGGCGCACATTCCGGCAGGGAAATGACATGGTCGAATCCGTCGCCAAGCTTTAGCGTGACGCGTTCCACCAGGCCGCAGGTCGCGCCGGTTTCGAGCGGGTATTTCCGCTTTTCGAGGCCGGTGTCGCGCAAAATGAAATTCAGGATGCCCACGCCCTTGCCAATCCACGGCAGGCTGATGAGCGATTTGCCCTGCCCGTCGGCGGTGAGCCCGCTGGCGGTGTAGGTCAGCAGCGCGTGAATATTCGTGGACATGTCGAGCATGTTTTCCGGCGTGAGCGTGAGGCGTTCCAGTTTTGCGCCCGGCAGCACTCGCTTGATATCGCGCTCGAAAAACCGGCGCAGGTCGTCCGGCTTCATGGTCACAAACGCGTTGCGGTAGGCGTCGTCATTCACGCCTTCAAACGAGAGTTCGGAGCGCGCCGTCAGCACGCCGGTGGCGGTCAGGGTGCCGGTGGTGGTGACGTGCATCAGGTTCTGGTCGGGCGACTCGACC
>JAJXXI010000710.1 GCA_021781185.1 bacterium | reverse complement strand
GGGATGCCGTCACCGTTCAACGTGACCGAGACGGTGCCGGTCGGCAACCCCGGATCCACCTGGATCATTTCGGTTGAGAAATCCAGTTGCTGGAACCGGTCAATGATTGCACGGCCCAACTGGTCCTGGCCGATCCGGGTGATGACACTCGCGCTGGCCCCCAGCGCATGAGCATGACACGCAAAATTGGCCGGCGCCCCGCCGAGTTGCGGGCCGGCGGGCAGGAGATCCCAAAGGACCTCGCCGATGCCGACAATTTTGAAGCTCATATTTGGCCTTAATCAATTCCCAATCGTTTCTGCATTTGTTCGAGCGGAACCCCTTTGGTTTCCGGAACCATCGTTTTCACCCAAATCAGTTGCAGCACCATCATGCCGCAGAAAAAGAGAAAGACCCAGCCGGCCCGGGGATAATATTCAGCGGTAGGGGCGACATGAGTGATGGCGATCGGAAAGAAAGTCGTCAGCAGCGCGGCAAAAATCCAGTGGGTGGAGCTGCCCAGCGTCTGGCCTTCCGCACGATGACGGTTTGGGAAAATTTCAGAGATGAACACCCAGATCACCGCACCCTGGCCGACGGCGTGCGCCGCAATGAAGGCAAAGATACAGGCCGGAACAATGCTGTAGTGCTGCGTGAAAAACGCCCACGCCGTCAGACCAAGCGACGCAATGTAGCCGAAGGAACCAATGAACAGCAGCGTCCGCCGGCCCAGCCGGTCAATCAGCCACAAGCCGACAAAGGTGAAAATCAGATTCGTGACGCCGATGCCCACTGATTGCAACAGCGCCGCCTTGGCCGCCAGGCCGGTCATCTCAAAAATGCGCGGCGCGAAATACAGAATCGCGTTGATGCCCGATAATTGATTGAAGAAGGCAACCAGAAATGCCAGCAGCATCGGCACCCGCAACCGCCACGTCCAAAAGCTGGAAGAGGTCGCGCGTTCCGACGACGCGGCAAGAATCGCGCCGGCATCCGCTTCCAGTTGTGCCGGCGAGGCGTCGGGCTCGATCAGCTTCAACACTTTTACGCCGGCGGCACGGTCGCCTTTGCGTCCGATCAACCAGCGCGGGCTTTCGGGGATGCCAAAGCATAAAAGCGTGTAGATGATGGAAGGAAACGCCGCGACGCCCAGCATCCAGCGCCAGGCATTATCGCCGATGCCGGCGAGCAACCAGTTTGACGCATAAGCGATGAGGATGCCGAAAACGATGTTGAACTGAAACATTCCCGCCAGCCGGCCACGATACGCCGGCGGCGCAATTTCTGAAATATAAAGCGGTGCGGCCACGGTGGAGACGCCGATGCCGATGCCACCCAACACCCGCGCGATGATGAACATGGTAACGCCGTTGGAAAAAGCGCAACCCGCAGCCGAAATCACATACAGCACGCCGATACTGAGCAGCGTTTTTTTGCGCCCGAAATGATCCGTCGGCCAGCCGCCAAACAAAGCACCCAGCACGGTGCCGTAAAGCGCTGAAGCGATGGCGAATCCTTGCAATCCCGGGCTTAAACCCCAGAGCGCCTGGATTTTTTGTTCCGCGCCGGAAATAACGACGGTGTCAAAGCCGAATAAAAATCCGGCCAGCGCGGACACCAGCGACCAGAAGAAGATTTGTTTTTTCATAATTTTTTCAACACGAGACAATCCAGCCCGAACAGGTATTTTCCGTTTATCGAGGCAGAATTGGCTCCCGCCACTTCCGCTCGCAAAATGAAAGCTCCACTATGCGGAGCAAAGGTTCCCAGATTGACCGGTGCCGCCGGACGCACATCTTTTGCGTAACCGTCGAATATGCCGGGCACGGTCTGGCCATTGACTGAAAATTGGAGCCGTCCGTAATCCGGCGCCCTGGTGGCGTAAAGCAGAATTTCCCGGGGAACATCATCCGGCACGGGCACGCGCAATTCAACGTAATCCCCCACCGCTTTAGGGACGACGAGCCGTTGCGCGCCGCCGCTCCAACGTTTGGCACCAAAGGGATCCATGTTTTGCTCGTTCGCTCGAAAATCACCGGATTTGGCGACCACATTCAGGGTTTCGCATTCAATTGCACCGGGCCAATGTTTGGGCGTATTGGCGGCGATGGCTTCCGCCAACGTGGACACCGGACTCGTCGCTGCTTTGGGTTGAGGACGGCGATTTGAGATGGCACCGGGATAGGCATACCAACAAGTGGTAGCCGCATAGGTCAGCTTCCCGCGGCGCCACGGTAGCAACTCCATGTCAAACTGAATTGATTTATTGAAGGGAATTCCATCCAAGTTACGTGACCGGGTCGAGGTATTTTGACCTTGGGTTTGCGGCTGATCAATTCGCGGCTCGCCGCAAAATGGCGTGTGATGCACCGGTTTGGGTGCATAGGAATATCCGTAATAATCCTCCGTGCCGGTGCCGAAATCCGAGGGAAACGATTCTCCATCCACCCAGACTTTTTCGTCGCCCTCGCCATACCAGGCGGGATTGGGATTGAACAGCGCCAGCGTGTCGCCGACATAAACACCGCGCCCCTTGATGGTCACATAATTCCAATCGCGTGGCGGCGGC
>JAJXXI010000224.1 GCA_021781185.1 bacterium | reverse complement strand
CGATCACGTCATCCGACCCGGCCCGGCGAAGTTCCAGTTTTTTGACGGCGCAGGCAATGCCGGTGTTGACCGGCCCGGCACCATTGGAAAATTTGGCGCGAATGACATAACGTCCGCTTCGTTCCACTTGGAAAACCTTGGTCAGGAGCGTGTCGCCGGGTCGTCCCCAGTTTTCGAAATGATCGTTCGCCACCAGGTTTCCACCGTGATGCTCAATGTCCCGGGCAGGAATCACCAGTTGCTGCTGGTCGGTCAAATAGCAACGCGGCGGAGTCAAATGCGAGGCGTTGCCACTGACAGGATCAACCGCAGCCACGGCATAGTAGTGAACGCGGTTTTGATAATCGCCGGACGCGGCGTCCACCCAGTTCGTTTCGCGGATGGAGTTGGCGCAGAGTTTTCCGTCGCGATAGATGTTGAACACAACATTTGCGGTGTCGCTGTGCTCATAGTGCAAAACCAGTTTGCCATTTTCGACCGTGATGCCGCCATGCCGTGATTCATCCCAGACCGGTTGCAGCGGTCCGAACAAGGCCCGTGGAATGGTCGCGTCCACCCGGCGCAAGGGCGCTGGATGTTTTGGCTGCGACGGGGCGGCAAGGTAAATATCCCATTGATTGCGGCTTCGCAGGTCGGCTCGCGAAACGAACTGGCCGCTGATGCGTTTACCATTGAGTTCGCAGCGGCTCACCGGGCAGTTGCCTTCGGTGATCGAGTTTTGCGGCGGGAGATGGATGCGCACCTCGTTGCGCGTGCCGCGATAGGAGAAGTTCCGCAGCTCAATCAGGTCGCTGCCGGCGAAGGTTTCATTCCGCAGCTTCGCCGTGATGAACGGCTGGAAACGGATGCCGTCCCAGGACGTTTCCAGACCAAAAACCACCTCTTGCACCATCGCGAGATAGCCGGCCACGGACCAGAGTTGGCGGCGTGAATCCACCACCGGGCCGCTGAGCACGCCGCCCTTCACCTCCGCTTTGCCGGTGACGAAATCGTAGTTCTCCATGTTGGAGAGATTGAACGCGGCCAGGTGTTCCAGCGAGCGGATGCCGGCATTCACCGCCGCCGAATCGTTCGCCTGACGCGCCGCTTTGATCCAAAACGCGGTGACGAACGGCCAGATGGCCTGGTTGTGATAAATGGGCACGGTCTGTTCCTGCGGCCAGACAACGGACGGACCGTGCGGACCCACGGGATAATTCTGTAAAATTGCCGCCGCCTGTTTCTGGTTTGCCACGCCCAGCAGGATGGCAAGCGATTCGCCGAGCAGATCGTAGCGCTGAACCCGGATTTCATTTATGCCGTCGGAAAGCAGGTAGGTGCTGTAAAGTCCGGCGGCCGGATCATAAAAATGATGGTTGATGGACTTTTTCAGATCGGCCGCCCACTGCGTGTAGCGGGCTTGATCTGCGGTTTGCTCCAACCGGCCGGCATACGCGGCGGCAGTGGTCAGCAAAAAGTAATCGGCCGCATTCACCGAGAGCGCCTTCGACATGGCGATGGGCAGCACGTTGTCCTTGGTCCAGCTGGGATAGGTCTGTTCGCGCCAGTCGAGGAAGGATTGTTCGCCGCGATATAGGCCGTCTGCGGCGTCGAACACGAGCTGGCGATCCTGCTCAATGGTGTCGTGCAATATCGGGTAAACCTGCCGGAGAAATTGTTCCCGTTCGTCGTCCGAAAGAAATTTCAATGCCGCATCCGCTCCCAGCGCCCAAACCACGCGATCGCTCGAAACCGGATAGCTGCCGCCTGACCCGGTGTCCTGAATGATCTGGTTCCGGTAGCCGCCCAAGACAGCAGGCTTCACCACCGAGGTTTTGAACAGCAGCGAACTGACGGCGCGCGGAGGATCAAACTGACCGAGCGCCAGATAAACGGAATAGGACAGGTCGCGAGTCCAGACATAGGTCCAGAATTCGCCGGTCTGAAACGCGTTCAATGGAATGGGTGCGCCGTTGTCGTAGGCGCCATCCTTGATCTGCGAGACCGAATTCTGCAGCGCCTCGTGGACGGCCATCGCGTAGAGACCGTCGAACATCACGTTGCCCGTGCGCAAGCGGGCGTGATCGGCGGTTTCAGAAAACGTGATCTGGTAATCCGGCGGACGATTGTCCCGCAGAGCGGCGTTGCTGGTGAGCTGGTAGGTGCGGAACTCGCCGGCCGGCTGCACCGACATGGTCGCCCGTGTCTGGCCTTCGGTGATGCTCGCGCTGTCCTGTGCCATGACGCTCATGGTTGAAAACCCGCTGCCAATGGCAAGCATTCCCGCGAGAAGAGTTGTGGTCGAAAATTTCATGCTTAATCCATAGGAAATCCTCCGGCTATGCCGGAGGACTCCCGAAGTTTGGGAACTTTAGTAGGATATGACCAATTATTATATTTTCTTGAAACGTTCAATTCTCCATTGAGACGGCTTCGTGATTATCGGGTGCAGCCCGGCGAAGCACGGGCAGAATACCAAAAGAGCCTTGAAAATAAAGAAATTTACCGGCGTGCCCGGTGTTTGCGGTTGTGCTTTTTCTTTCTGGCCACGGGAGCAACCGGCGCGGAAG
>JAJXXI010000079.1 GCA_021781185.1 bacterium | reverse complement strand
CTTCCTCGATGATCTTGGCCAGCCCGTTCATGTCGGCCGGCGTTCCTTGGGCGACGTAGGATGCGCCGTAGCCCATGACGTAGAGCAGCGGATTCACCGGGTCCTCAAGGCTGCCGAAGCTGGACGTTACCGTCTTGCGCCCGCGTTGCGAGGTGGGCGAGAGCTGACCCTTGGTCAGGCCGTAGATCTGGTTGTCCATCACGATGTAGGTGAGGTCCATGTTGCGCCGGATGACATGCGCGACGTGACCGCCACCGATGGAAAAACCGTCGCCGTCGCCGCTGGCCACGAGCACGAGGAGTTCCGGGTTGGCGAGCTTGATGCCCTGTGCGATGGGCAAGGAACGTCCGTGCACGGTGTTGAAACCATAGGCCGTGGTGTAGCCCGGAATGCGGCTGGAGCAGCCGATGCCGGAGACAAACGCGATTTCATGCGGCGGCCGGGCGATGTTCGCCAGCGCGCGGGTGATGGCGGTGACGACGCCAAAGTCGCCGCAGCCGGGGCACCAGATGGGTTTGAGGTCGCTTTTGAAATCGCCGGGGACGAATTTGGTCGGCGAAATCGGTTTGGCAACAGGTTCGAGCGTGGTCATGATAATTTCTCTTTCTTGGAAGGTTTCGCCGGATCAGTCTTCGATGGCTTCGGGTTGCTGCTGGCCGCTTTGGATGGCGACGACCATTTCGCGCAGCCGTTCGAGCACCTCGGACGGCAGGATGGGATTGGAGCCGCTCTTGGCAAACGGTTTGACCTGCGCCGGCAAATCCACATTCATCCGCACGATGCGGTAGAGCTGCGCCTGATGGGACTGTTCGATGAACAAGCCGCGCTGGACGGACGCGAAGAAGTCCTGATAGACCGTTTCGGCCACGGGATACAGCAGCCGGGGCACGAGCAGTTTCACCTGCAAGCCTTCGGCCTGCGCCAGCCGCAACGCTTCCCGCGCCACGCCGGCCACGCTGCCCCAGCTTACCATCGCGATGGGCGCTTCCGGGTCGCCTTCCACGGTGAACAGATCGCGGCGGCTCTTCAGGGGATTGAATTTGTTGAACCGCTTTTCGTTCATGCGCGCGTGCATTTCGCCGCTGGCGGTGGGGCGGCCCGATTCACTGTGCTCGATGCCGGCCGCGAGATAATTCCCGCCGACCATGCCGGGATGGCTGATCGGGCTGATGCCGGATTCGGTGAGCTTGAAGCGCGCGTAATTTGTCAGTTCCGCCCCGCTGGGTTGCCGGCGCTCGATGATCTGGAATTTCGAGGTGTCAATGGGATCAACGGTTTCCTTGCGCTGCGCAATTTCCTGATCAGACAAAACGATCACCGGCGTCTGGTAATACTCCGCCAGATTGAAAGCTTCCACCGTGACGCCGAAAATATCCGCGACACCCGTCGGGGCCAGCACCGGCCGCAGGCAGTCGCCGTGCGCGGAAAATGCCGCCTGATACAAATCGGATTGCTCCGCCTTCGTCGGCATGCCCGTGGACGGACCGCCGCGCTGGACGTTGACACACACCAGCGGCAGTTCGGCCAGGCTCGCGAGGCCGAGCATCTCGGTCTTCAGCGACATGCCGGGGCCGGACGTGGCAGTCATCGCCTTCTTGCCCGCGAACGACGCGCCAACCACGGCGCCGATGCCGGCGATTTCGTCCTCCGCCTGTAAAACAGTTCCGCCATATTTCCAAATTTCACGGTCGAGAAACTGCATGATTTCCGTCGAGG
The DNA here is from genome assembly GCA_021781185.1 of bacterium. Classification (GTDB taxonomy): domain Bacteria; phylum Verrucomicrobiota; class Verrucomicrobiia; order Limisphaerales; family UBA11358; genus UBA11358. Next base: position 836 of record JAJXXI010000079.1, on the reverse strand, counting down.
GCGTGATCGGATAGCCGCCGAAAAAGGTGCAGCCGGCAAAGATGGCCGCCGCCGCGCACATGTCGTTGCCATCGGTCAGCAGCTTGCTCTCGCCGCCGGCTTGCGGCGGCGCCAGCCTGCGGTTTTCCTTCAGCGGATTGGCGGCGGTGAAATCGAGTCCGGCTTGGAAGGCGCGGACGTTTCCTTCCACCACGTCGGCACCTTTCTTCGCAAACTTTTTGCGGATGCCCGCCAGCATGCTTTCGCGGCCGATGCCGAACCAGCCGGCGAGCAGACCGGCGATGACGATGTTCTTGGCCTTGTCGGTGCCGGCGTGTTGCGCGGCCATCTCGGTGATCGGCACGCTGAAGACCACATTGGGCTTCACGCCTTGCAACGGAAGCTTGTCGGGCGCGACGCCGGTATTGCTCTCATAGATCACGATGGTCGCGGCTTCGACGGGAAGTTCCGCGCCAAATTTGCGGAAGTCGTCCCAGTTGAGCGCCACCGCCACACTGAGCGGGCCGTTCGGATTGAGCACGGGCCGGGTTGCCAGCCGCAGCCGGCACGAGGCTTCGCCGCCGCGGATCTGCGAGCCAAAGCTCTTGGTCATGACGCAGTGATAACCTTCCAACGCGGCCGCCGTGATCAGCGATTCGCCAGCTGAAATCACGCCGTCGCCACCGGAACCGGCAATGCCTATAATCAAATCTTCACTCATTGATTAATAGCTTCCCGATTCCTCGTATCTCCGCTCACCGTCTATTGCCAAATCCTTGATTTCTTTTATCCATCACATGCAAAAAACTTACCCTCCCCCGCGATGAGTTGCACATCTGGAGTATCACCGGCACCTC
>JAJXXI010000622.1 GCA_021781185.1 bacterium | reverse complement strand
CGTCCTGCGCCTTGGCCAGCGCGGGTTTGAGGAACAGCAATTTGAGCAAATCAGGATTGTCAAAATCCTTGGGATTGCGTTCGAGAAAGACCATTGTTGCCAGTTCGGCCTGCTGGACGTGCAAATCCTTGGCCTCGGCAAACTGGAGCAGCGGACTCAAATAATAAGTGCAGGCGGGATCAATGATGACGACGCGCTCGCGCTGTTTGAATTGGGAGACGATGTGGTAACGGTCAATCGCCGAGAGCAACAGGACGGCTACGGTGAACGCGAACCAGAACCACGGCAAGCGGTCGCGAAGAACCAGCAGCCGTGTCGGATCAAAGACCTTGCGGGCGGCCATTATTTCCCTCGGTGCTGCGGTGGTGGATGTAGTTTTCAATTCGGGATTTTCCATAAGTCAGTAATAGTTGGGTTTGGATTTGGCGATGAGGTCGCGGACGGATTTGTCGCCGGTGATGTCGTCACCGGGGCGGCCACGGGCGGAGCGCGGCGGCAGGCCGGACCCGGCGATTATGATGGCTCCGGCGCTGCCCCTGTTCGCGGCGGACGACAGGGTGCTTAACAGCGCGGCCATGCCCGCCGCGCCGGCGGTGACGGCGGGTATGCCGATGGGCGCGGCGCTGGCGGCTGCGCCCGCCGTGGTGGCGGCGGTTTGCAGTGCGCTGCTGACACCGCCCGCAAGCAACGGGCCGCCGGGCTGGAGGCCGTGGGCGATGACGTTCTGGATGATGAGGGGCGCGGCGACGGTGCTGAAGATGATCCAAAAGGCGACCACGGCGATGCCGATGGTCTTTTGCAAATCGGGCAGCGTGGACGTGGGATCAATGTATTCAAAGCTGGGGTCGGTCATGAAATCAAGAATCCCCTGCGTCACCAGCGCGGCGAGTGCCCAGCCCAGCGGCCACAGCAATACACCGACGAGGTTCAAGAGATAGCGGTTGCCGGTGTGTTTTAATGCCGGGATCGCCATGAAACCGATGAGCAAGGGCGAGAGCGCGTAGCCGAGATTCAGGATGATGGTCTGGAAAATGTAAGCCCAGAACATCATCAGCGAAGCGAACTGCCCGACTAGCCAGAGAACGGCGGAAATGATCAGGTCGGTGGTGAAATTGTTTAATTGCGACATCACATTCCACCAGGATGAAGTCGTGGCCGGGTCGCGTTTGATGATGAGCAGTTGGTTGAACTGCTGATAAACCTGTGACGGGTCAACGCCGAGGCCGGAGAGGATGGAGTTTTGCAGCAGGGTTTGCAGGGTGTTGCCCCAAGCGGGCAGGAACACGAGCAAGGACGTGAGAATCAGCAGGCGCAGCAGCAGGTTGAGAACGGATTTGTGCGACGGATGCTGCTTCACGGTGACGATGACGCCGACGATGAAAAGCGCGAAGGCCACGCTCAACAACAACGTGTGGAGTTCACCACATTTGGCGAGGAATGTGGGAAAGATGCTGTCGAACGTGGCCATGATGTTTGAAGGGATTGAAGGTTACGGGGTGGGAAACACCGTCGGTGCGGTCAGCAACTGAAACTTCGCCGTGTAATTGCTGACGGATTCCGCGAACTCGGCGTTCTGCTGTTCGGTCAACGCCAGAATTTGTTTCTGCTGGTCGTTGCGGTTCTGGATGTCCTGCACCATCGCGGCGGACGCCGCCTGATTCACCTCGTCATCGGTGCTGGCGAGGTCGCTGTTGAGGCTGGAGAGGACGCCCTGCAACTTCTGCACCTCGGCATCCGTGGTGGCGTTTTGCAACTGCTGGGTGGTCTGCGCGATTTCGTCCTTGATGGTCGCGCGCCGTTGCGCGGCGCTGTCCGCCACACTGACATAATTGCTGGCGGAGTTGATGACGGCCGCAAACGGTTTGTATTGGTCGGCGGGCCGCTGGACGGTCTGGCCGCCCGGCGTTTGAAAACTCGCGCCCACCGTGGCGTAAATGCCGGCGTCATTGTAGGTCAACGCAGCGCTGCCGTTGGCGCTGGTCACGAGGCTGTTGAGGCTCTGCACCGGCTCAAGGTTTTGCAGGTCGGACTCCAAGGGCGCGGCCATTGAGAGGACGACTTGGGACGGGTTGCCGAACAGGGACTCGTAGTTCTTGAATTCGCTCAACTGGTTGCCGAGCGTGGTGATTTGCTGCACCTGGTTGTCAATCATCTCGACATATTTGGCGATGTTCTCGGCTTCGGAGATGATTTGTTCGGTATTGACCGTGGGGTCATAGACGATCCACTGCGCGCGGGCGGAGAACGCCAGCGACGCGGCGACGATGGTTAATGCGATGATTTTTTTCATGTTTGTTGTCCTTTCTTTGGTTGTTTGTTTGGGAACGGAAATAATTGGGTGCAGGCACCGCCTGCTCACTCTTCGATGCGGAGGTTTTGGGTGGTGGGTTTGAAAATCACGCCGTCAATGACTTGCTCCGGCAGATGGACTGGGTAGAGCCGGACGCGGCCTTCGTCACCGGCCTTGGCCTGCTGCATGGCCCGCCGTTTCTGAGTTCGTGACCTCAAAGAGGGGAATCAATACGCTACAAGGCTGAAGGGGCGGGCATGGTGGA
>JAJXXI010000001.1 GCA_021781185.1 bacterium | reverse complement strand
GCGTTCCCCGGCGAGGGCGCGGGCCGCCTTTTCGTCGTCCACCGAGCTGAATTCCCAGCCCGCTTCCGGCACGCCGTTCAAACCGAGCACGCTGACGGCCACGGACGGCCCGGCTTCCTTCAAACGCTGGCCTTCCTCGTTGATGAGCGCCCGCACCTTGCCGTAGAACTCGCCGCAAATCACCACGTCGCCCAGATGCAGCGTGCCTTTGCGCACGAGCACCGTCGCGGTCGGGCCGCCGGGCGAAACGCCGGACTCGATGACGTTGCCCTTGGCGTTGCGGTCCGGGTTCGCCTTCAACTCCAGCAAGTCGGCCTGGAGCAAAATCATTTCGAGCAGTTTGTCAATGCCCTGCTTGGTCAGCGCGGAACATTCGACAAAGATGGTGTCGCCACCCCAATCGTCCGGCACCAGGCCCTTTTCCTGCAACTGCTGGCGCACTCGCAAAATATTTGCGTTCGGATGATCGCACTTGTTGACGGCGACCAGGATCGGCACCTTCGCCGCCTTGGCGTGCGCCAAGGCCTCCAAGGTCTGCGGCATGACACCGTCGTTTGCGGCAACGACGAGCACAACAATGTCCGTGACATTCGCGCCGCGGGCGCGCATGGAACTGAACGCCGCGTGACCGGGTGTGTCCAGAAAAGTAATCTGCGCCAGCTCCGTCTTGCGTTCGGGATGCGGCACGGAAATCGTGTAAGCGCCAATGTGCTGCGTGATGCCGCCGGCTTCGCCCGCGACGACATTCGCCTTGCGGATGACGTCCAGCAATGAGGTTTTGCCATGGTCCACGTGGCCCATGATGGTCACGACCGGCGCGCGCGCCTTGAGATCCTCCGGCTTGTCCTCCACGTCCAACTCGACTTTTATCTCCTGCGTGTGGACCACGCCCTCGCCCTTGGCGCGTTTTTCCGCCTCAAATTTGAAGCCGTAATGGGCGCAGATCTGCGCGGCGATTTTTTCGTCAATCGCCTGGTTGACCGTCGCCATGACCTTCAGCTTCATCAGCTCGGCGATGACGGCGAAAGGCTTCTGTTTGAGCGCGTCGGCCAGTGCGCGGACGATGATCGGCGGCTTGATGGTGATGATCTGCGCGTCGCTGGGCAGCGAGAATTTCGGCTGCTGTGGGCCGACGGGCCGGGCCGGTTGGGAACCGGGCAGCGGTCTTCCGTCGCGACCGCGTTGAAATTGCTGGCGTCCGTCACTGCGTTGAAATTGACCGGGCCGGCCTCCCTGTTGCGGTTGGCCTTGGCCGGGACGCCCACCGGCTGTTTGCGGGCGGGGCGGCGGACCACCGCGTTCGCTGGAGCGGGATGAGCTGGGCCGCGGGGCCAATTGGATGAAGCCCACCTTGTCGCCCACACGCGGGGCGGGCGGAACAACGGGCTTGGGCGGTTCCGGCGGCTTGACGGGTTCGGGAGCCGCGACCACCGGGGCCGGGGGTTCCACGGGGGCCGCGACGGGTTCGGGAGCGATTACGGGCGGGGCGACGGGAACGGCTTCGGGCATGACCGGTTCCGGCGTCGGCTCCGGCTTGATTTCGACCACGGGTTCCGGCGGAGGCGGGGGTGGGGCGTGGATGATGACGATTTTTTCTTCGACTACCGGCTTGGGCTTTTCTTCGACCGGCTTGGGGGCGAGTCGCGCGGCGACTTCGGGGTTGGTCTTGATGATTTCTTCTTCAAGCCATTCGGCGCTGATTTTATCAAGCGAGCTGGACGGAACCTTGGCGGCGGCAATGCCCAACGCCTTGGCCTTCGTGAGAATTTCTTTGTTCTCGAGGCCAAGTTTCTTCGCAATGTCGTAGATACGAACGGGCATAATTCTTTTTTGCTGCCGCCGACCGGAATGGGCAATTCGCCTTCATGGTCAAATCACCACCAACAGGACTGTTCCGGTCCGCGCCATAAATTCTAGCTTTTCAACGTCAACTGGCGGCGCTCCGCCTCGGCGCGGGCGGCTTCCAAAATTGCCGCCGCATTTTCGCCGACCTGCGGGATGTCCGCGATGTCTTCGGGCTCCGCCTGCAATAAATCTTCCAGCCGGGTGACGCCGGCATGAACGAGCGCGTCGGCCTGCTCACGGGTGACCCCGGGAATCATGGCGATTTGCTCCACCGCTTCCGCGACCTTCTCGTCAAAGCCCTTGGTGACAATATGCTCGGCGTCAATATCCACTTCCCAGCCGGTCAGCCGGGCCGTGAGGCGCGCATTCTGGCCGCGCTTGCCGATGGCCAGGGAAAGCTGGTCTTCACTCACGAGCACATGCAGGCGCTTGCGGTTTTCATCCGCCTCAATGCTGCGGATCTTCGCCGGTTCCAGCGCCTTGGTGACAAACATCTTGATGTCCGAGGACCATGGAATGACATCCACCTTTTCGTTGTTCAGCTCGCGGACGATGTTTTTCACGCGTTGGCCGCGGAGGCCGACGCAGGCACCGACCGGATCCACTTTCGAGTCGCGCGAATAAACCGCCATCTTTGTGCGGAAACCGGGTTCGCGGGCGATGCCTTTGATCTCAATGGTGCCGTCGTTAATCTCGGAAACTTCCAGTTGGAACAGTTTC
>JAJXXI010000428.1 GCA_021781185.1 bacterium | reverse complement strand
GATTCCAGCTAAAACGAGCAACCGGGCGAGCTTCGAGCCACCAGCTCGCGCCCGGTTGCGGTCGCACGGCTCGACGCGTCTCACTGAAACCACTCTGTTCACCCACAAATTCTGCTACAGACCCGAATTTTCCAAGCACCCTTTCGGTATCAAAGTTTCTGCCTGTGAAACTGGAACCCGTGTAAACCATCCGCTCCACCACGAGCAGCCGGTGCCGTTTTAGGAAGTCCAGCACTTCCGCTGATTCAGATTGTCTGGCCAATCCATCGCCAGTATTTTTGCCGTCCTGTGCTAATGCGATTGTATAGATACGTTTTCATGCGATTTATTGAGGTTTTACCATGAATCCACTGGTTTGTCATGATTATCGGATTGCTACGCTGCTCTACTGTTTCAACGAGCGCGGTGAAATCCTGCTGCTGGAGCGCGCGCAGGAACCGAATCGCGGCTGCTGGAGCCCGTGCGGCGGCAAATTGAAAATGGAACTTGGCGAGTCGCCCTACGCGTGCGCCTGCCGCGAAGCACGGGAGGAAATCGGGCTGGCACTGGCACCAGCCGATTTGCATCTGGCCGGATTGATCAGCGAACACGGTTACCAGGGCCAGACGCATTGGCTGATGTTCCTGTTCGAGGTGAAAGTTAAATTAAAATCACTGCCGCCCGTTCATGCCGAAGGACGCTTTGAGTTTTTCCCACGTGAAACCATCGCTTCGCTGAAGATTCCCCAGACGGACCGCGAACAGATCTGGCCATGGTTCTGGCAGTTTCGGGGCGGATTTTTCGCTGCTCATTGCCGTTGCCTTGCCGATGGGCGAAATGAGTGGACGCTGGAGGAGACAAAGTGAAAAAGGCTGCAATGATTCAACCTTCAACGGGAAACTTCCAAGGCAAACGGATGGGCCTTCCTTTTCATTCGTTGGTTGAATGCCGGGCGTGCATGGCTAATCTTTTCCCCTGCTTATGAGCAACCCCATTATTGACCTGCACAGCGACGATTATTTCATGGGCGAGGCCCTGCGACAGGCGGCCAGGGCCTGCGAGCGGGAGGAAGTGCCGGTCGGGGCCGTCATCGTGCGCGCCGGCCGGATCATCGCCCGGGCCTTTAACCAGGTCGAGACCCTGAAAGACGCCACGGCCCATGCGGAAATGCTCGCGCTCACCCAGGCGGAGAACGCCGTGGGCGACTGGCGGCTGACGGATTGCACGCTCTACGTGACCAAGGAACCCTGCCCGATGTGCGCCGGGGCCATTGTCCACACGCGGCTGGCGCGGGTGGTTTTTGGTGCGGGCGATCCCCGGGGCGGTGCCGCCGGCGGGGCAATGAACTTGCTGCAATTTCCCACCCTCAACCACCGGTCCGAGATCACGGCGGGCGTGCGGCTAGAGGAGTGCCGGACGCTGCTGCAAAGTTTTTTTGCCGGTCAGCGGGCGGCCAAAAGAAACGGCGTGGCAGCCGGTTCCTGAACTTGCGTATAAACAAAAAAGGCACCCTTGCGGGTGCCTTTGTGTTAAAACGATTCCAGCTTAGTTGACGACCGTATAAGCCTGATACTGCACCGTATTGGTGCTGCTCTGCAAAAATGTGTGCAAGCCGCTGATGGAGGACGACTGCACGCTGCCGTCGCCCATCAGGAGATTGCCGGTTTTCTGGTGCATGTCCGCTTGCGTCCACGCCCAAGCACCATTGGCCAAGCCCATCGAACCAGGCACCGCAACCTGACTCATTGATGCGCTTTGTGAGCTTCCTGACCCTGGTATGGAGGTAGTGGTAAAGCCAAAACGCGCGGTCGCGGGACCGTTGTTAGCCGTGTTCAAGCTGCCGATGTTTGAATCACCCGCCAAAATCATCTGCGGATCCACATCGGACGCATCACCGTTGATGAAATAGCTGATCTTGCTTATACCACCGGCGGCGGGAGCGACGGCAGTTGTGGCCTCGCCACAGACGTCAGCGTAGGAGAAGTTGGTGGCATAGGTGCTGTGCATGTTGTCAGCGGGGCAATAAACAATCTTCGGCGTGGAGAGTTCGTTGGACATCACCATGAACACATTGCCGGGACAGTTGATTGTCGGAGTTGAAGCCGTAGTTGTGTTGGCATGGGAAATAAACTCGCTGGAACCACCTTGCGTGGAGGACAAGGCTTGCGGATATTTGTCATTGTTGTCGCCGCTCCAGATGCGGAAGGCAAGGCCGACCTGCTTGAGATTGTTGACGCAACTGATTTTCAGGGCCTTTTGCTTGGCGGCAGCGAGTGCCGGCAGGAGCATGGCCGCCAGAATCGCGATAATGGCGATAACGACGAGGAGTTCGATAAGCGTGAACGCTTTTTTTGTTTGTTGTTTCATAATGTGTCTTTGGTTTGTCCGGGATCGAGTTGATGAATTTACTTGAATCATCGCCGCTGTCAACCGGGTTCTAGGGATTCCTTAGCAAAGCCGATGCCAACGGAGAAAACCGCGAAAAACGGACGATTTTCGCGGTCCCATTCCCGAAAAAGCGGCCTGGTGCGTGAATTTTTCACGCATCGCGCGTGAACTTCACGCATGGCGCGGAACAATGTTGCGCACGGTGAATGTTTGCCGCCCTGGTTGTTGATTTCTGGTTTGCTGCACCATCCGCGGCATTCACCGGATCGCCTGCTCACGCTCACAACTGCCGGTCAAGCGAGCGATACGTTAAGCAAATGGGCGCGCGACATTTTGTATCCGGCGCAGGTCCATCAAGCCGAGGTCAAGGTATATCTCGGATTTGATCCGCTCCACATTCGCGTCGGTTGATAAATGGCAAGAAATGGTGAGCAGCATTTAGCGAGTTGGCTAATTGTATTAACAGCTAATATGACTGCCAACACCCGCGCCCAATACAAGACGCAAGCCCACATCATCAAGGCGCTCGCTCATCCGACCCGCCTGTTCATCGTGGATGAACTGGCGCGCGGTGAACGCAGCGTGCGCGAACTCACGGACATGATCGGCGTAGAAATGCCGACCGTGTCACGGCATCTGAGCCAGCTCAGAAATGTGGGCATCGTGGACGATGAGAAGCGCGGGGCGCAGGTGTTCTACCGGCTGCGCGTGCCGTGTGTGCTGAATTTCTTCAAGTGCGTGGAGGCCGTGCAACGCGACGGAGGCAAGGAAGCCAGACAAAACACGGTCCTGGAAATGAGTTGTGTCGCATGAATGGAGCCAAGGACATGGCGGTTCCCGCCGCTGACACGAAATCCGCTGATCCGGGCAAGCCGGGCTGGCGCAAACATCTGCTGTGGGGCATCGCGGCTTTGGCGTTCTGGTGGCTGGTCTATGGCAGTCTCGCTCCATTCGCTGCATGGCTCACATATTCACGGTGCGGATTGGTGAAAGGGTCGCACCTGGGATCGGCGGTGGAATTTTTTGTCTATGAATCCCCCAAGGTGCTGATGCTGCTCACGCTGGTCGTGTTTGGCGTCGGTATCATCCGGTCATTTTTTACGCCCGAACGGACGCGACGGATTCTGTCAGGCCGACGCGAAACCACCGGCAATGTGCTGGCCGCGCTGCTGGGCACGGTGACGCCGTTCTGTTCCTGCTCGGCAGTGCCGTTGTTCATCGGCTTCGTCACCACCGGTGTGCCGCTGGGGGTGACGTTTTCCTTTCTGGTTTCTTCGCCGATGGTCAATGAAGTCGCGCTGGTTCTATTGTTCGGGTTGTTCGGCTGGAAGGTCGCGGCAATTTACCTGGCCATGGGACTGGCCATTGCCATCGTCTCCGGCTGGATCATCGGGCGGCTGCGGATGGAAAAGCATGTCGAGGACTGGGTGTTTCAGACGAAAACCGGCGACGCCGGCCCGGAAACGATACCAGACTGGCCCGCCCGCATCCGGCTCGGCCTCGACGCGGTAAAGGACATCGTGGGACGCGTGTGGCTGTATGTGTTGCTCGGCATTGCCGTGGGCGCGGGCATTCATGGTTATGTGCCGGAAAACTTCATGGCCTCCATCATGGGCAAAGACGCATGGTGGTCGGTGCCACTGGCGGTGTTGATTGGCGTGCCGATGTATTCAAACGCGGCGGGCATCATTCCGATTGTGCAAGCGTTGCTCGGCAAGGGTGCGGCCCTTGGGACGGTGCTGGCGTTTATGATGTCGGTGATCGCGCTGTCACTGCCCGAAGCCATCATTCTCCGCAAGGTGCTCAAGCCCCGGCTGATTGCGACTTTTTTCGGCGTCGTGGCGCTGGGCATCCTGCTCGTCGGCTATTTGTTTAATTTCCTCATGTGAATCACGAAACAATGAAAGGCAACCCATTATGAAAATTCAAATCCTCGGCACCGGCTGCGCCAAGTGCAACGCCCTGATGCTGGCCACGGAAAAGGCGGCGCAAGCGCTCGGCCTCCAATACGAACTCGAAAAAGTCACCGACCTGCAACAAATCATGGCATTTGGCGTGATGACGACGCCCGCGCTGGCCGTGGATGGCAAGGTGAAAGTCAGCGGCAAAGTGCCGTCGGTGGACGAACTCAAAACGATGCTGCAACCGGTAAACCCATGAATCAACCAACGTCAAAACGATTATGAAAAAACATCCAAAGTTAAGTCTGGCGATGGCAGGCCTGATCGTTTTGGGGGCGGCGCTGGTCATCGCCCAAACCAACCCGCCGGCTGGCGTCACCAACGGCGCAAGTTGCGCGACCTTGGCCAATCCGGCGATGCTTGCCAGCATGGCCTTGAGCAATGCACCGGCAACCCCGCCAGAAAAGGTGCCGCTGCCCAGGCTGCTCGATCTCGGCGCGGGCAGGTGCATTCCGTGCAAAATGATGTTTCCGGTGCTAGACGAGCTGAAAAAGGAATACGCCGGCAAGCTGGAGGTTGAATTTATTGACGTGTGGAAGAATCCTGACGCGGGCAAGCAATATGGGATTGAAGTCATTCCGACGCAGGTTTTTTTTGACGCCAGCGGCAAGGAATTGTTCCGGCACATTGGTTTCTTTGCGAAGGCTGACATTCTCGCCAAGTGGAAGGAACTGGGCGTGGATTTGAAAACCGCGAACTAGTCTGCGCCGGTATGGAAAAACTGTTCACCGCCTTAAGCCACGCTGTTGCGGGTGCACCCGCCCTGGCGCTGGCGGCGGCGATGGGGTGGGGAGTTTTGAGCATCATTTTAAGCCCGTGCCATCTGGCGAGCATCCCGCTGATTGTGGGATTCATCAGCGAGCAAGGCAAAGTCACGGTGCGGCGGGCGTTCTGGACTTCGGCGCTGTTCGCCGTGGGAATTTTAATCACCATCGCGGCCGTCGGCGCGATCACGGCGGCGGCGGGGCGGATGCTGGGCGACGTGGGGCGCTACGGAAATTATTTTGTGGCGGTGATTTTCTTCATCGTTGGCCTGCATCTGCTCGGCATGATTCCGCTCTCGTTTTCCGGGTCGGGCCAAGTTGGCATGAAGCGGAAGGGCTTGCTGGCCGCGCTGGTTCTCGGACTGGTTTTCGGCATCGCGCTTGGCCCCTGCACGTTCGCCTACCTGGCACCAATGCTGGCGGTGACCTTCAAGCTGTCCCATACCGCGCCGATTTACGGTGCCGCGCTGCTGCTCGCTTATGGCGTGGGGCACTGCGCTGTCATTATCGCGGCGGGCACCTCGACCGAACTCGTGCAACGTTTCCTGAACTGGAACGAGCACTCCAAAGGCGTCGCCGTGGTGAAAATCATCTGTGGCGTGCTGGTGATTCTCGGCGGCGTGTGGCTGATTTATACTGCGCCATGAAAACGTGCGCCGCATACCCATGCAGCTCCGCCGTTCTGGATGATTCTGCGGCAGGGCTTTACCCCATGGCACAATGGCTTTCGCGTGCGCAAACTCATGGGTGCGTATCGCACCCGCACAACTGCCCAAGCGCGCACGTTTAAAACAACTGACGAGGCAACACAATCCCAACCCCAAGCATCCATGGCAAGACTCGCTGAAATACACTTCACCCACCGCGTCGGCTGGCTGCGCGCCGCCGTGCTCGGGGCCAACGACGGCATCGTGTCCACTGCGAGTTTGATTGTCGGCGTGGCTGCCGCCGAAGCCAGCCGGAGCAGCGTCCTGATCGCCGGAGTGGCCGGACTGGTGGCCGGGGCGATGTCCATGGCCGCCGGAGAATATGTTTCCGTCAGTTCCCAGTCCGACACCGAGCGCGCAGATCTGGACCGGGAGCGAAATGAATTGGCCACGGACAACCAAAACGAACACGCCGAACTGGCCGCCATCTATGTCGCACGAGGTCTCGATCCCGAACTCGCCAACCAAGTGGCCACGCAATTGATGGCCAAGGACGCACTGGGTGCGCACGCCCGGGATGAACTCGGCATCTCCGACACCTTGAGCGCGCGGCCGGTGCAAGCCGCGTTCGCGTCGGCGGGCAGTTTCACCGTCGGCGCCGTCCTGCCGCTTTTGCTGGTTCTCATCGTGCCGCGATCAGCCCTGGCCTGGACGGTTTCCGGTGGATCGCTTTTGTTCCTCGCGCTGCTGGGCGCCATGGCCGCCCGTGCCGGAGGGTCACCCGTTTGGAAATCCGTCGCGCGCGTGACTTTTTGGGGCGCGCTGGCCATGGCCCTGACCGCCGGAGTGGGAGCTTTGTTTGGGGCGACGCTTTGACTCAATCAAACCTGGCAACATGAACATGGAGAATATTTTTGAACAGGCCGCAACATGAACACCACCACCGACACCCCGAAGCCGCCCGATAAAATCGTGGACGCACCTCAACCTGCCCAACCTAGCCAGCCAGTCCAGCCAGCCAAGAAACGCAGTGCCTTCCGCAAACGGCTGCCGCGGCTGATTGGGGTCATCGTGGTCATTGTGATCGTGGCCGGCCTCTGGTTCTGGCATGACCGGAATCAAGCGGCATCCCATGTCCAATTGGTGCTCTACGGCAACGTGGACATCCGCCAGGCGCAACTGGCTTTCAACGACAGTGAACGCATCACCGCCCTGCTCGTGCAGGAAGGCGACCGGGTCACCAACGGCCAATGCCTGGCCACATTGGACACCCGTCGGTTCCAGGCCAACGTCGCGAACCGCGCCGCCGTCGCCGACGCCCAACGCGCCGTCGTGGCGCGTCTGCTGGCGGGCAATCGGCCCCAGGACATTCGCAAATCCAAAGCTGACCTGGAGGTCGCGCGCGCCGACGCCGTTAATGCCCGGCTCACCGCGCAGCGCGTCCGCGATCTGCGCGCCCAAAGCGTCAACTCCGCTCAGGAACTCGATGACGCCCAGGCGGCGCTCAACGCCGCCGAGGCCCGCCTTCAGGCCGCGCAGGAAGCGTATGACCTGATGGTGATCGGCCCGCGCCAGGAGGACATTGCGTCCGCCAAGGCCACGTTGCAGGCGAATGAAGCGGCGCTGACGCTGGCTCAGTGCGAACAGGACGACGCCAAACTTTACGCGCCGGCTAACGGCGTGATCCAAAACCGCATCCTCGAACCGGGCGACATGGCGTCGCCCGCGCTGCCGGTGTTCACCCTCGCGCTGGACGATCCGGTATGGGTGCGCGCTTATGTGGCCGAAACCGACCTCGGGAAAATTCAACCGGGCATGAAAGCCGAAGTGACCACCGACAGCTTTCCCGGCAAACATTACGCGGGCTGGATCGGATTCATTTCCCCCACGGCTGAATTCACGCCCAAACCGGTGGAGACGCGGGACGTGCGCACCAAGCTGGTGTATGAAGTGCGCGTATTCGTCCACAATCCCCAAGGCGAACTGCGCCTCGGCATGCCGGCCGTCGCCACCATTCCACTCCCGCAACCCGCCCCCGCCGCGACCGGCGACGCACCGTAAACCGGATTCGCATGGCAGCCCCCGCAACAGCCAGGCCGGCGGATCGCGCGGACGAAGGCGTCCTCGTATTCCGCGACGTGCACAAGCAATTTGTCGTCGGACGGCGCACCATCCCGGCGCTGCGCGGCGTCAGCTTTGCCGTGCGCCGGGGCGGGGTCACCGGACTGATTGGCCCGGACGGCGCGGGCAAAACGACGCTGATGCGGCTGGCGGTGGGTTTGTTCACGCCCGATTCAGGCCGGATTACCGCGCTGGGTTTCGACGCGACCAGCCAGTCGCTCGCGGTGCAATCGCAGGTCGGCTACATGCCGCAGCGGTTCGGTCTATACGAAGATCTCTCGGTCCAGGAAAACCTCGATCTCTACGCGGATTTGCAAGGGCTGCCGCACGAGACGCGGACGAAACGCTATGAGGAATTGATGCAGATGACGGGGCTGGCCCGGTTCACCAAGCGGCTGGCCGGGAAGTTGTCCGGCGGCATGAAACAGAAACTCGGTCTCGCCTGCACGCTCGTGCGTCCGCCTCAATTATTGTTGCTCGACGAACCAACCGTCGGCGTGGACCCGGTGTCGCGGCGTGAACTCTGGGAGATTGTTTATGGCCTCGTGAAAAAGCAGGGATTGAGCGTGTTGCTCAGCACGGCCTACATGGACGAAGCGGAACGCTGCGACGAAGTCATCCTGCTGCACGAGGGCGAAGTGCTCGGCCACGGACCGCCGCAACAGTTTCGCGACCGGATGCGCAGACACGCCTGGCTGGTGAGCGCCCCGGAACTCAAGAAACGCACGGTGCAGGCGAAACTCGCGGCGGAGGCCGGCGTGGTGGACGCGGTCATCCAGGGCGAACAGGTGCGGCTGGTCATGGAAACCGATGCCGTCCCCGACGCGGGACGATTGCTGCCGGAAGTCGCCGGAGTTTCCATCGAACCCGTGCCACCACGATTGGAGGACAGCTTCGTGGCCATGCTGCGCCAACGGCGCTCAGCCGATGGCACCTCGTGGCACCGCCCGCCCGCGCCGCAAAATTCCAAACACGGGAACAACGGAACCGGCCCGGTCATTGAAGTCAGCCACGTCCAACGCCGGTTTGGCGATTTCTATGCGGTCAAAGACGTGAACTTCCACGTCGAACGCGGCGAGGTGTTCGGGTTGCTGGGGGCGAACGGTGCCGGCAAATCCACGACATTTCGGATGCTGTGCGGACTGTTGCCGGTCAGCGCAGGCAGTGTGCGCGTGGCTGGGCTGGATTTGCGGCATGCGGCGGCGGCGGCGCGAGGGCGCATCGGTTACATGTCGCAGAAGTTTTCGCTTTATGGAAACCTCAGCGTGCGCGAGAACCTCCGGTTTTTCAGCAGTGCCTACGGGCTTTCGGGAGCGCGCCAGCGCGAACAGATGGACCGGGCGCTGGACGAGTTTGAACTGGCTGCGGTGGCCGGGACCAACAGTCTCGATCTGCCACTCGGCCACAAGCAGCGGCTGGCGATGGCCTGCGCCCTGATGCACGAGCCGGAAATTCTTTTTCTGGACGAGCCGACTTCGGGCGTGGACCCGCTGGCGCGGCGCGAGTTCTGGAGTCGCATCAACGCGCGGGCGGAACAGGCCGTCACCATCATGGTCACCACGCACTTCATGGAGGAAGCCGATTACTGCGACCGGCTGGCGATCATGGCCGACGGCAAAATTCTGGCGCTGGGCACGCCCGGGGAAATCAAAAAACACCAGCGCTCCGCCGCGCAACCGGAACCGACGATGGAAGAGGCGTTCATTGGCCTCATCGAACAACTGGAACCAACCGCCGGAGTCGCCCGATGAAAACGGAACGTTCCACACCGAATCCGGCAGCGGCACCGGCGCGCGGCGGCGGCCAAATGCGGTTGCGCGGCTTGATCCGCAAGGAATTTTACCAAGTGCTGCGCGATCCGAGCAGCATTGCCATCGCGTTTCTGATGCCGGTGGTTCTGCTGCTGATCTTCGGCTATGGCGTGTCGCTGGACGCCGAGCATGTGCCGCTGGCACTGGTGGTGGAGGTGCCGAGCGCGGACACGGCCAGCTTTACCGGGCGTTTCCAGCAGTCGCGGTATTTTGCTCCGGTCGAGATGCGGGATATGCGAGCGGCGGAGGCGGCGCTGATGGCAGGGCGGGTGGACGCGATTGTTCATCTGCGCAGTGATTTTGCGCGCCGGTTGCGGGCACCGGGCGGTGCGCCGGTGCAGGTGATTGTCAACGGCGTGAATGCCAACAGCGCGCAACTGGTGCTCGGCTATGTCCAGGGCGTCTGGCAGGGCTGGCTGACGCAACAGGCGCAGGCGCGGGGCGCAAAGTTGGACGCGCCGTTGCAGGTCGAGTCGCGCGTCTGGTTCAACAGCGAGCTGCGGAGCCGCGATTTTCTCGTGCCGGGCCTGGTCGCCATCATCATGACACTGATCGGCGCGTTGTTGACGGCGCTGGTGATGGCGCGGGAATGGGAGCGCGGCACGATGGAGGCGCTCATGGTCACGCCAGTGACGATGGGCGAGGTGTTGCTGGGCAAACTGCTGCCCTATTATGTGATGGGCATGGGCGGCATGGCGTTGTCGGTGGCAATGGGCGTCGGGCTGTTTGGCGTGCCGCTGCGCGGTTCCCTCTGGCTGCTGTTTGCCACCTCGTCCTTGTTTTTGCTGGTGGCGCTAGGGATGGGACT
>JAJXXI010000161.1 GCA_021781185.1 bacterium | reverse complement strand
AAAAGTCTTACTTGGCCACTGGTCCGAATTCCGGGGACAAGCTCAATACCCGTCCGCTAAGTGAGCCTTATAGCTGTGTGACCAGCCGCTAAATAACACAACTTTGCCCACGAGATCAACACTGCCCAAGCAACCTTCACCTTGCCCACTTTTTGCACCCGTGCCAGTATCAACACAAAGTTCCCCAGAGCCTGTGACGTGTGGATCCAAGTTAATTGTGAGACCAAATTTTGCATGAAGTGGTTGACCCATTTTGCGTTTGGTTTTGGCGGACGTTGATCAAGCCCTGGCAGCGGAGCCAGGATTCCACAGTGACCCGCCACAGGGTGGCGGGGCTGGGATGATTTCCGTTCACCGGCTTTCCGATCATTGCCCCGAACTGCTGGAGCAGCAACCGAAAAATTTCTTTCCGTTGGGGTTTGGACCAGCGGCGACGCGCCGCGTCGCCGTGGAAGATGGCGCAGGCGGTGCGGCCATGGAGGCAGCGCCGGGGGTGATGATTGAGTTCATGGACGGTGGAGCCAGACCAGCCGTCCCATGCCCCGGCGGCAGCAACACATTGGACGACCCGCACACTGGCCAAAGCGCACGGACTATCGCACATGACCGTGCAACGGATTTGGAAGCAGCACCGATTGCAACCGCATCGTGTAGAGGCTTTCAAACTCGCGCGCGATCCTGAATTTGTCGCCAAAGTGCGCGACGTGGTGGGTTTGTATCTCAATCCGCCGGACAAAGCACTGGTGCTCTCCGTGGATGAAAAGAGCCGGATTCAGGCGCTGGATCGAACGGCGCCGCTGCTGCCCTTGCGCCCGGGCATTCCCGCCCGTCAAACTCACGCTTACAAGCGTCACGGAACCACCACCTTGTTTGCCGCGTTAAGTCTGCTGGACGGCAAGGCCATTGGACAATGCCTGCCGCGCCATCGCAGTCAGGAGTTCGTCAGTTTTTGGGAACAGATCGACCGGCAAACTCCGGCAGAATTGGATTTGCATTTGATCGTGGACAACTCCAGCACGCACAAAAGCCCGCCGGTCAAATGCTGGCTCAGCCAGCATCCCCGTTTTCACAGGCACTTCACCCCGACCAGCAGTTCATGGCTCAATATGGCGGAACGGTGGTTGGGTGAGATTACTCGCAAACGGATTCGCCGGGGAAACTTTCGCAGCGTCAAGGAACTGATCGCTGCCACCGAAGAATATCTCCACATTTACAATCAGCAGCCCAAGCCCTTTCTCTGGACCAAGCCCGCCGACATGACTTTCGCCAAGGTCGCCGCTGTAAAGAAGCGTTAGTTACACCACAGTAGGACATTAAAGTGCGTTCAGCAAAAAGCATCATGCCTGCGATAATCCATATCAGAAGCGCATAAAAATTTTCTGTTCTGCACCCACGTAATCCACTGATTTGATTTCATGACGACGGCTGGAAATAAACACCAAACGATATTCGCGGCGGAGGACAAGACCGGGAAAACACCCCTGTCGAGCCCCTATCGTCAGTTCTCCCAGCGCGTTGTCCCAGGAAAAGTTCACCAAAGCAAAATCGCCTTGCTCATAGCCATAACCTTCACCGTCATCTTCGTAGAGCGTGAATGATCCATTCGCGCCACAATAAATGCGGATTTCATAGGCCGCATCAGGTTTTTCATCCACGAACTGCATCGGCTCGGCTATCGGCACAATGGAACCGGCCCGGACAAACAGCGGCATTGTTTCCAGCGGTGTGGCTACCATAATACTCTGTCCGCCGTCGTAAAGTTTGTCTGTCCAAAAATCAAACCACCTGGCTCCAGCAGGCAGATAGACTTCACGGCTTTTTTGCGTATTCACAATCGGCTGCGAGTTTTTACCGTAATACATCGGCGACGTGACCGGACAGATCAGCAACGCGGGGCCAAAGAGGAATTCATCCGTGAGGTTGTGTGTGTTCGCATCCGCCGGAAAATCCAGCGCCACGGCGCGGAGCATCGGCGTGCCGTGCATCGTTACCTGTGCCGCCAGCGAATAGATGTAGGGAATCAATTGGTAACGCAGCCGAATGAATTTGGCAATGGTGTCGTAGAACGGATTGCCTTCGTCGCCAAAGCGCCAGATTTCGCGCGCCGCATCCGTGCCATGTGAGCGGAACATCGGCAGGAATGTGGCGTATTGCAGCCAGCGCACGTAGAGTTCCCAGAAACCGAGATCGCGACAGCCGGTGTCCTTCGGGTCCGGCTCCAGCGCATTCATGTCGGTCAAACCACGGCAACCTTCGGCATAATCGCCGCTCCAGAACCAGAGCTTAGGATCGTTGTTGATGAAAAAGCCACCGATATCCACGGTCCAGAACGGCTCCCCGGTGGCGCAGAAATTCACACCTTCGGGAATGCAATTGCGCAGCGTCTGCCAGGTGGCACAGACATCGCCATTCCAGCAAACCGTCGCGTAACGATGCTGCCCCGCATAACCGGAGCGCGTGAGATTGAGAACCCGCTTGGCGGAACTCATCCGGCGTTGGCCTTCGTAAATGCCTTGTGAATGCGGCAGCGAGTAGGTGTTGATCTGGCCAGCATCAAGATACTTCTTGGCC
>JAJXXI010000196.1 GCA_021781185.1 bacterium | reverse complement strand
GCTGGCCTGGGCCCGGCGCAGCTCCTGTTCCGCCTGTTTCCGCGCCGTGATGTCCACGCCCATGCCGACCAGGCACGGCTGGCCGTTGAATTCGATCCGGCGGCCGGTGAAAAAGTAGGGCACGGTGCGTCCGTCCTTGGTGCGAAACGGCGCTTCTACAAACGAATCGCCACGCGCAAACACTTCGCCAATGCGGGCCTGGAGCAACTCCCGGTCTGCCGGCGTAAAAAAATCCAGCGGATGCATCCGGGCGATTTCCGCGCCGGAATAACCGGAGACGGTTTCAAAATTCCGGTTCCAGCGCAGAAAGCGGCCCTGTTCATCGTAGAAGTAAATGATGCCGGGCATGCTCTCGATCATCGTCGCGGAAAACCGCCGTTCGCTTTCGGCGATGATTTCCGCGTGCCGGCGTTCCTCGCGGTCGGCGAGATTGCCGAGCGCAAAGGACAAATCCTCCGCCGCCTCCTCGATCAACGCGATTTCCCGCTGCTGAAAGAATTCGGGTTCCTTCGCGTAAACCGTCAGCACGCCGCACACCTCGTTTTTCAGCCGGATGGGAAATGCGGCTGACGCGTTAAAACCACAACGCAGCAATTTTTCCCGCCAGGGAGCCATGATCAGATTCTGTGCCGAGTTGTTGCAGACAAACGCCTGGCCGGAGCGAAACGCGCGACCGGTCGGGCCGAGTCCCTGCGGGCGCTCATCGGTATAAATTTCCAAGCCGTCCAGATAATGTTGCCGGTCGCCGCAGATGGCCACCGGCAGCATCCGCCGCGTGTCCGGATTGTGCCAGCCAACCCAGGCCATGCTGAATCCGGCGTGATCCACCAAAATCCGGGCGATTTCCTGGAAAAGTTCATCCCGCGTCTGCAGCCGGATGATCGCGTGATTCACGCGGCTCAACGCCGCATACAGCCGGTTCAAGCGCGCCAGTTCCTGTTCGTGCCGTTTTTGCCCGGTAATGTCCCGCGCGATTTTCGATGCGCCGACGATCTGGCCAGCCTCGTCCTTGATGGGGGAAACCCTGACGGAAACGTGAATCTGCCGTCCGTCCTTGGTCTGCCGCAGCGTCTCGAACGAGGCCACCATTTCGCCCCGGCGAATCCGGCCCAAAATGAACTCCTCCTCCGCCTGGCGATCCGGCGGAATGATCCGGGTGATGGACGTGCCGATGATTTCGGCGGCGGTGTAACCAAAGATTTTTTCCGCGGCGGGATTCCAGTCCGTGACGACGCCGTTGAGATCCTTGGCCACGATGGCGTCGCTAGAGGAGGCGACAATGGCGGCCAGCCGGCGCAAACCAACCACTTTTTCATTTTGTTGGAGAGACTCCTTGCCGGATTTGATCATCGCTTGGGCATTGTGCCGGTTATGGTTCATCACACGGTTCGCCTCTCGGCATTAGGCATTAACACGACAGCCTCTCAAGGTCAAAATCACGGCTGGCCAAGCAAAGTAAGACAGTCAACTGAAGTCGTCAACATGCTCTTGTGTCGTGGGCAAGTCTTGATGGTCGGTTTGTGACTTGGCGGCCAGTCTTGGTTGAATTTCACCGGTGATCCGTCCTTTTTGGCCAGTCACTAATTGTTTTCCACGGACACCGTGGCGGGGGATGAAAGCGCAAAAGAAAACTCGGGGGCGCGTGTCCTGACGCTTGTTGGCCGCAATTCAAGGTAGCGCGATAATTTGCGGGTGAGCGGAGGGCATGCGGTCCGGCACATCATTGCGCGGCCGGTGTTGGGCTGATTGCTGGCAAACATGCCAGCGATGACCGGCTGGACGCAGCAGGAGCAGGTGCTGGCTTCCGCCGGCCAATGTCCGGTCAAGACGCGCCCGTTTGCCGAGAATTTGTCCGTCGAAGGCTTGAATTAACCGGGCGAACCAGATAAACAGTCCCCACAACCCGCATGTTCGACCAGCCATGATCCCGCGTCCCAAGATTTCCATGGTCATTCAGACCGGCTGGCTGATCTGGCTTTTGTGCGCCAGCCGCGTCTGGGGGGGCAACGAGGCGGGGGATTTTTCTTGCGACATCTGGACTTCCGAAAACGGCCTGCCTGACAGCTCCATCACAGCCATCGCCCAAACTCCGGACGGCTATTTATGGGTTGGCACGTATAACGGACTGGCCCGCTTTGACGGGGTGCGTTTCGTCACGTTTGATCCGGGCAACACCCCGGCGCTCATGCACGCCCGGGTGCGCAAACTGTTCGTTGACCAGGAAGGGGCGCTCTGGATCAACACTTATGACGGGTCGCTGACGGTGTTCCGGCACGGAAATTTCGAGCTTGAACACCATAACGCCCGTTCGTCCGAAGGCGAAGTAAACCTGGTTTCATCCGTTTCAAACGAGGTGGTTTTTGTCACGAGCCGGGGGGATATCCTGCGCAAGTCTCTCCTAGAGCCTCCCGGCGAAGGCTGGGAGGAATTGGCGCCGCCGGGGCGGGGGGTGGGGGCGATCTGCTGCGGCGACGCAGATGGCAACATTTGGTATCGGGATGGCGACCAGCATTTATGGAGGCTTCGAGACCGGACGTTTCAACTTGTGCCGGCTTCGGCGGGGTTGGCGGGGCA
>JAJXXI010000084.1 GCA_021781185.1 bacterium | reverse complement strand
ATCCTCAAACAGGCTGGTCACCCGGTCGCTTTGCAGTTGCGGCGTGTTCGCGCTGTTGAACACTGTGAAGCGCACGCCGTCAAACCGTGCCAACCCGCCATAGGTGCCAAGCCAGAGGTAACCGTCGCGGGTCTGCACGATGGCGGTCACGGCATTGTCTGGCAACCCGTCGTCAGTTCTCCAGGAACGGGAGAAATAATTCGGCCGTGACGGCTCCGCCGCCATCACCGTTCCTGACAGACAGCCGAGGAGAATCCAATGGATGCCTCGCGCAAAAAAGCGGCGCAGCCTGGCAACGGAAGCCGCAGTGAACATGCTTGAATGTTGACCGCAGCCCACAGGGCAAGCAAGTCAAACCACCGGGGCCACGGCGAAAGAGGCGCATCTGGACACGGTCCTTGACTGGCCGCTACCAAGGCTGACGCCGGAACCGTTTCATCCCGAACTTAAGAACCGTGTCCAGATGCGCTCGGCAAAAGTGCCTGGGCACGCCCCGTGCCGGCTTTTGCGGATGCGAACCGGACTTGAAAAGACCGGCAAAATGGGGCTGACTTGCGGAAATGAACTCGATCATCGCCAATGGAAAACCAGTTGCTGCGTCGCTGCCCTGTTCGGTGGAGGAATTCCTGCGGGCGCAAGAGCTATTGCCGCGCAGCGTGGTGGTGGAGCACAACGGCGAGGCCGTCGCGCCCTCGGAGTTTTCCCACCGCCAGCTTCACGACGGCGACCGGCTGGAAATCGTCAAAATCGTCGCGGGGGGCTGATCATTTCGCTGCCAGGCGCTGGAAATGATTTGTCAGCTTTACTCCGCTGCGGCTTAATGAAGCGATGGATTTCATCACTAATTTGATATGGCACGACGGGAAGTTTCTGGGCGTTGAGTGGAGTGCCTGGAAGGGCATCGGTTATGCGGGCACAGTCATTTTCTTTTCGCGGTTTCTTCTGCAATGGTATGCGACGGAAAGGAAAAAACAGGTCGTGGTGCCGCAGGCATTCTGGTGGTTGAGCCTGACCGGAGCTTTGCTGTTGTTTACATATTCCGTTCACCAACGCGACTCGGTCTTCATTGTTTCCTACGGGTTCACCTGGATCCCTTACATTCGCAACATCATCATCCACCGTCGCCACAAGGATGCGCACACGGATTGCGCGGGCTGCGGGCAAAAAATTCCGCCGCAGGCGAACTATTGTCCGAACTGCGGCGGGAAGGTGGTTTAGGGCCGGTTTATTTGGCCGGCTTGGTGATCACGCCGGCCTTCTGCGGCGGCAGTCCGTATTTTTTCAAAAGCGGCTGGAATTCGGGGTGCTTTTCACCGTAAGCCACCAGTTTGGAAACGAATTCCTGCAGCACCACCGCGTTGTGGGTAACCACAGTGTTCACCTGAGTGGCCTGGGCGAGATCCTTCGAAGCCAGGCTGGATTGGCGGTAGAGAAAAACCGTGAGGGTGCCGCTGACGACGATCAGCGCGAGCAGCAGCGTGAATACCTGGTTTTTCAAGGCGGCCAGCTCGGATTGGTCCTGGTTGTTGTTTTCAGGGGTCATAAAATACAAATTATTTGACGGGCGCTTGAGGAGCCTGAGTGCTTTGGAGGATTTTGGTCAGTTCCGGATTTTTGGCGGTGGCATTGTAGATGGCCACCTCGTTGGCCAGCGACTGCACCCGCATAAAATTCAACTGGGCGACTTGGGCCCGGAACTGCAACTGGCGCAGTTCGTGCGTGCGCCAGATGCTCAACGAGGCGAATATCACCCCGAGAATCACGAACGCAGCGAGAATAAAATTCAATGCGGTGGTGGTGGTGTCGGATTTCATAAACGGGGCAACTCTAGCGAATCAAAGGCGAAAGTCCACAGGTTTTTCGCCGCGAAACGGTTGCTTTTCCAGGCGGTTAGGCCAGCATTAAAGCCGAAATTTCAATTCACGCCATGTCCGGAGAAGAACCCATCGAATCGGTTGGCACGGTCATCCAAGTGCTGCCCGGCACCCTGTTTCGGGTGTCGCTGGCCAGCGGCCATGTCGTCCTGGCCCGCGTCTCCGGCAGGCTGCGCAAAGACTTCATCCGCATCTCGGTCGGGGACCGGGTCAATGTGGCGATGCCTTCCGGTGACCAGAACAAGGCGAGCATCATCCGCCGTCATTCGTGAGCAGACCGGAGAACGCCCCGGTCGGATGCGGGCCGCCAGTATTTGCCTGGCCATTAAACCGCCATCACCGGTCGGCTTGGATTCGCAAATTTATTTTCGCCGGCCAGGGCTTGTGTTACAAAACGTCCGTGACCACCGATTTTTTTGACCGGGAAACGCGTGCGCAAAAGCTCACCCGCCGCCTGGTCTGGCTGTTTGCGCTGGCGGTGCTGGTGGTGTTGGTTTTCAGCAACCTGCTGGTGGGTTCGGTTGTTTTCATTTTCATCCCGCCATCTTTGGGCGATGAGCGTTGGGCAACGGCCGGCGTTTTGAACACTGGTTTTTACCTGCTCGGCGAGGCGCTGACTCATCCGTGGCATTTTCTGGAATTGATCGGTCGTCCGCTGGTGGTCGCCTGCATTTCGTTTGGGACCCTGGCTTCCATCGCTGCCGGT
>JAJXXI010000011.1 GCA_021781185.1 bacterium | reverse complement strand
CCTGGGCAGCGCCTCACAGCGCGGTTTAAAAACTGTTTAAGCGGTCCACATTGGCTCATGAATTGCTTAACATGTTGCATGAATCAGATAAAATAAAACCGGGCAACCTGCGAAAAACATTGGGGTTAGGTGAAATCCCCGACCAGCATGGCCAAAGAATTAAAGCATCAAAATCTGACGACGTTCACGCGCGTGGTCATTCTCATCGCGCTTTACTTCCTCGGCGGGCTGCTCGGCAAGGAGACCTCGTTTCTTTCCGGCAGCGTGGCGCTGGTCTGGCCGCCGGCAGGGATCGCACTCGCGGCCATCCTGCTGTTCGGCTACCGGTTCTGGCCGGGCGTGGCCTTGGGCGCGGTGCTGTTTTCATTCATGAACGGCGTGCCGTTCGGATTCTTCACGCTGGGCACCGCCATTGGCAACACCATGGGGGCCATCGTTTGCGCGTTCCTGCTCAAGCGGCTCATCGCCTTTGACAATGCGATGGAACGCACCCGCGATGTGACCGGTTACATCGGGCTGGCGTGCTTTCTGGGCACCACGGTCAATGCGGCCTTCAATGTCGTGGGCCTGGCTTACAGCGGCACGTTGGCGTGGGAGGATCTTTTTTCCTCCGTCCTGGCCTGGTGGGTGCCGAATGCGCTGGCCGGCCTCGTGGTGGCGCCGTTCATCATCACCTGGGCGACCCCCGCCGCCATCCGCTGGAATGCCCGGCTGGCGGTGGAGGCATTTTTCTGCGGGGCCGGCCTGGTCGCCGGCACGCTGATTTCCTTCAATTCCTGGTTCGTCTATGGGATTCAAAGTTATCCGCTCGCCTACCTGCCGTTTCCCTTTCTTGTCTGGGGCGCGCTGCGCTTTGGCCAGCGTGGCGCCACCTCGGGCACCCTGCTGGTGTCGGCGCTGGCGATTCACTCGCTGCTTCAGGAAACCGGGCCGTTCGTGACGCACACCGAGTCGGACAGCCTCATGCTGATCGGCAGCTACATCGGGATTCTGGCGGTCACCAACATGCTGCTGGCCGCCGCCGCCGCCGAGCGCCGCGCCGCCGAACAGGCGGTTTCGGAAAGCGAAAAACGGTTCCGCGCGGTGGTGGAGGATCAGACGGACATGATCTGCCGGTTCAAACCGGACGGGCTGCTCACGTTTGTCAACGAAGCCTTCTGCCGTTTCCACGGCAAACGCAGCGCGGAACTGATCGGCACCAACTTTTTTCAGACGCTGTCCGAGGAGGACGCCGCCGTGCCGCTGAGCTACATCAACTCCCTGCCGGCGGATCAACCAGTCGTTTCGTTTGATCATCGCCTGCATTCGCCGGACGACCGGGAGGTGTGGCATCAATACCGGGTCCGGCGGCTGTTTGAGAAAAAGGGCGACACGCGGGAGTTCCAAGCGGTGATTCAGGACATCACGCAGCGCAAACGATCCGAGCAGGCCTTGCGCGCCAGCGAGGAAAAGTATCGTTCGCTCATTGACCATATTCCCGATGTGGTTTGGACGGCCGATGCCGACCGGAACCTGATTTACATCAGTGGCAACGCCGTCAAGGTGCTGGGTTTCGGCTTGGAAGAATTCCTTGATCTGGGCCGGCACTGCTGGATGGATCGAATTCATCCGGAAGACGCGGCGCGCGTTCGGCAGGCTTACGAGAAACTGTTCACCAGCGGCGAAAAGTTTGACGTGGAATATCGCATCCGCCGGCAGGACGGCGAATGGATCTGGGTGCATAACCGCGCACTCAGCACGCGCCGGCGCGAGGGGGTCATGTGCGCCGACGGTATTTTCAAGGAGATCACCCAGCGGCGCCTGGCCGAAGCGGCGCTGCAACAGGCCAAGGAGGCCGCCGAAGCCGCCAGCAAGGCCAAGAGCCAGTTCCTCGCCAACATGAGCCATGAACTGCGCACGCCGCTCAACGCCATCATCGGCTTTTCCGAAATGCTCGCCGACCAGACCTTTGGCGGACTGAACGACCGGCAGCTCAAATACAGCAACAATATCCTCAGCAGCGGCCGCCACCTGCTCCAGCTCATCAACGACATTCTCGACCTGGCCAAGGTGGAGGCCGGGCGCGTGGAACTGCTGTGCAACACATTCGCCGTCCCCAAGGCGCTGTCGGAGGTGCAGGCCATTGTCAAAACGCTGGCCAACCAGAAGCACATCGCCCTCGAATTTTATGCGGCCCCGGACCTGCCGCCGCTGTTCGCCGACGAAGCGAAGTTCAAACAGATCATGTTCAACCTGCTGAGCAACGCGATTAAATTCACGCCGGACAGCGGCCGGGTGCTGGTGACCACGGACCTCAGGAACGAGGCCGGCGGCGGCCCGGGGCCGGCGGGGCAATGCCTGCGCGTGGCCGTTTCGGACACGGGCGTCGGCATTAAACCGACCGATCAGGACCGCGTTTTCAAAGAGTTCGAGCAGGTGGATTCCTCCTACGGCCGGCAACAGCAGGGCACCGGCCTGGGACTGGCCCTGACCAAAAGACTGATTGAAATGCACGGCGGACGCATCTGGGTGGAAAGCGAAGGCGTCGAAGGCAAGGGCAGCACGTTCACCTTCTTGATGCCGGTTACAAAAACTGAAGCCGGCCCGGCCCCA
>JAJXXI010000651.1:403-2596 GCA_021781185.1 bacterium | reverse complement strand
CTATCTCAAGCCTCCGGCTTTGCCGGAGGTCGCTGACTCACGCGGCACGCAAGTGACGTGCCCTGCCTCGGGTAAAGGTAAAAGCGAAACCGTGGAGGCTCGTTCAAAACCCCGTAGCAGCCGACGTGACGAGGCTCAAATTTCAGGGGAAATGGAGCCTTCTGACGTCGGCTGCTACAGTTTTGAAAGAAGCTCTGTGGACTGTAGCGGCATGACGCCTTCAAAGTGCGGACATGGCCGCACACTCCCGAAGATTCAGGTTTCAGGTCTCCGGTTTCAGTTTTCAGTTTTCAAATTTCACTTGCCCACCCTCCCCGTATGCCGGGGATTCGCACGAAACATGGGCCAGGGGCTGTTGGCCGGAGGCAGCGTCTCATCCGGTGGCTGGATGGCAAAAAGCATCCTCTCGGCGCAGACGTAAACACATCCATCCGGACCGATGGTGGGCGAGGCCGTCACATTATGGCCATCCAAATTGGCCCGCCAGAGCGTGTGGCCATCGGGGGCAATGGCAAACAAACTGAACCAGGAGAGCGCGACATATATCCGGCCGGGCACCACTGCCGCCGATCCCCCCACCATAAAGTCCGCCCACCGGCGTTGAATTTTCCCCCCGTCCGCGCTGACGGTGTCAATCCCGTTGGTGACGCCGATAATGACCTGTCCCTCCGTATCCAGGACCGGCGAGGTCCGCGTCCAATTACCGGTATGCAGACGCCAGCGTGCCGTGCCATCCGGGTTCAGGGCATACAGGCTGCCATCCAGGGAAGTGAAATAAATCACGCCATCAGCACCAATGGCGGGAGAGGAAACGATTTCCCCGCCGGACTTAAATTTCCAACGCAGCGAGCCATCGGAATTCAGCGCGTAAAAGTATTTGTCGTGCGAACCGAAGTAGATCGTGCCATCGGCCGCCACGGCGGGCGAGGAATCCACGATGTCGCCGGTGGGGAATTTCCATTTTACGGTGCCGTCGGGGTTCAGCGCATAAAATGCCTTGTCCCAGGAACCGAAATAGACCGTCCCGTCCCCCGCGATGGCCGGCGAGGAATCCACCCAGCCGCCCGTGGCGAATTGCCATTTCAATTTCCCCTCCGGCGTCAGCGCGTAGAAATGGCGATCTCTTGAGCCAAAATAAATCGTGCCGTCATCGCCAATGGCGGGAGAGGATTCAATTTCCAGTCCGGTTTTGAACCGCCACCTTGTCTTGCCGGCCGGCGAGACGGCCATCATTGAACCGTCAAACAAACCCGTATAAACCGTGCCGTCCGGCGCCAGGGCTGGCACGGACCCGGTGTTGGGCGCGGGCAGCTTCACCACCCAGAGATGGGTGGCGAGCGGAAGCGTGTTTTCCGCCTGTCCGGCAAATCCACACAGCAACAGGCTGGACAGGATCAAAAGCCATCGGCCCGAAACCCGGGCGGACCACTGGAAGCAACTCGCGATGCAAGACATGGTTGGAGTAAATCAGCCGCCGTGCTCACTCACAACTGGAAAAGCAGCCCGATTGGTTGTCAATTTTTCGATGGGTTGCATCTGGACATTGTGCTTGAATAAATGAATTTTCACTGGCGACTGGAAAGTCGCCGGAACCCGCAGGCTGGAAAGCCTGCGCTACGGCGCACAGACATTCTTGCCAGTGAGTTCCGGCCACGCGGGAATCTCAAGCCGTTGCGGCGTCTGGATGACCCGGTTTCCTCGCGCACCGAACCGTTGTGTGAGCACACAGAGTCGTTGCGCGGGCGCACTAGGCCGTTGTGTGGCCGCAACGAGTCGTTGCGCTCGGAAGATGAGTCGTTGTGTGTCCGTGCAAGCCCGTTTTTTCGTCAAAACGGACCGGGCGATCAATCGTAAACAATCGGTTTTAAGTCGCTTGCAACACCGGCTTGGCGGGCCATGGTTTTGTGCTGGCGGCAGGGAAGGCGATGGCGGATCAATGTTCCGGTTTCAAAGAAAGCACTTCCTGGTAAATTTCCAAATGCCGGCGGGCGATGACGAGCGGGTGATACCGTTCGCGCATGGTGGCAGCGGCGGTGGATGGGCGCGGACAATCCGCCGCAATCCAGCGGCCAATGGCATTCCCCAGACCCACCCAGTCATCTGGCGCAAACAGTTCCGCACTCTCCACGTCTTGGGCAATGTCCGGCACCCCGCCGACATTGGAGCCGAAAAATTTCAGGTTGCGGGCCAGCG
>JAJXXI010000651.1:0-393 GCA_021781185.1 bacterium | reverse complement strand
CGATGTGCCGCGCGTAGCCGGTTGCTTCGGCAATCGCCAGTTCGCGGGCAAAACGCCGGCCATAGTCCGTGTCGGTCGAACGACGACCAATGAATTGCAGTTCAAACTTCAGCCCGCACTCATGCCAGTGGCGGGCCGCCTGCAACAGTTCCACCTGTTGCTTGCGCGGCTCCAGGACGCCGATGTGCAAGATCACCAGACGATCCGGCCCGCTGGTGAAAGCCGCTGGCGGAGCAAAAAAAGGCAGACGAAGGGCGTTGGCCACCCGCCAGGTTTTGCGGCTGCGGGGGCCGACCAGGGTTTCCGTGTAGTCGGAGTTGCAAAAGACGCCCGCAGTGCGGCGCAGCGCCAGGGTTTCCAGCCGGGCGGCCAGCCAGTGAAAACTGCCAACAC
>JAJXXI010000617.1 GCA_021781185.1 bacterium | reverse complement strand
GGCACCGGCGAGCGCAGCGAAAAGATCCGCACCTACAATTTCCCCCAAAACCGCGTCACGGATCACCGGCTGGAACTGACGCTTTACAACCTGGCCAATTTCATTGATGGCGATCTGGATCCAATGTTCGACCCGCTGTTGCATCACGACATGGAAATGAAACTGGCCGCCCTGAAAACATGACCCCTGAAAGCTTGACCCTGCCCGCACACATCAAAGGACTCATTTTCGACTGCGACGGCACGCTGGCCGACACCATGCCGCTGCACTGGCACGCGTGGCAGATGGTCACGCAACGCCACGGACTGCATTTCCCCGAAGACCGTTTCTATTCGCTGGGCGGCGTGCCGTCGCGCGACATTTTGAAAATGCTGGCGGAGGAACAGGGCCGCTCGCTCGATCACATCGCCGTGGCGCATGAAAAGGAAAATGTCTATCTCCCGCTGATGGCCGAAGTGGAGCCCATCCACGCCGTGGTGGGAATCGCCCGGGCCAATCACGGCAAAATCCCGATGGCCGTCGCTTCCGGCGGGACGCAGCCGATCATCGTTGGCGTGCTGGAACACTTGAAAATCCGGCACCTGTTTGACGCCGTCGTGACCAGTGAAATGGTGAAGCACCAGAAGCCCGCGCCGGACATTTTCCTCGAAGCGGCCAGGCGCATCGGCGTGGAGCCGAGATTCTGTCGCGCCTACGAGGACACCGACCTCGGCCTGACCGCCATCCGTGCCGCCGGGATGGATGCCGTGGATGTGCGCAAGCTGCGCGAGTAAAAGCCTTGTGGTGTCCTGCCGGCATTCAGCCGTCCCCCCGTCGCAGAAGCAACGGCATTGCGCCAAGCCGTGCTTATGGGTTACTTTTGGCGCATGCCCGGTTTTCTTGGCTCGCTGAAAGCCTCGCAGTTGCTGCTGCTGCTGCGCGTGAACGCCCTCCACAGTTGGCGGCGGGTGCTGGCGGTGCGGGAGCAGTC
Source organism: bacterium (assembly GCA_021781185.1). Taxonomy (GTDB): domain Bacteria; phylum Verrucomicrobiota; class Verrucomicrobiia; order Limisphaerales; family UBA11358; genus UBA11358. The sequence continues at coordinate 1,626 of JAJXXI010000617.1, read as the reverse complement.
CCGGTTGTTGACCAGCATCATCGGTTTTTTTGTAGCCGGTTACCTGGTGCTGGCCTTCGAGATTTTTTATAACGGGCTGAAATTCATCGCCAAGTTCCCCGGGCTGGGAGCGGCGCTCACGGAGCGGCTGCTCTACACGCTGTTTGCCTTCCTGTTCGCCCTGCTGCTGCTGAGCAACCTGATCATCGCTTACACCAACCTGTTCCGGAATCGCGAGACGACATTCCTGCTCACGCTCCCGGTTTCCAATGAAACCATCTTCCGCTGGAAATTTATTGAAACAACCGTGCTCGCCTCGTGGGCGTTCCTCTTTCTGATCGCGCCGTTGCTGGTGGCATTCGGGCTGGTGCGCGGCGTGGCCTGGGATTTTTATCCGATGACCGTCTTGCTCATTGGCCTGTTCATCATCCTGCCCGGCGTGTTCGGCTCGGCGCTGGCCATCGGCATCGGCCGGCATCTGGACCGGAAGAGCTTTCAAATCGTCCTGCTGTTGCTGGCGGTGCTGCTGCTGGCGTTCGTCGCGTTCTGGTGGAAGGCGAATCCGGTGGACGACAACCTGCTGGACAAGCGCACGCTGGAGGCGCTCGACCGGCTGCTGGCCAAAACGCGCTTCACCATGTTTCCATTTTTGCCGAGCTACTGGCTGTCAACGGCGGTGCAGCGGTGGGCGGAGGGCATCGTTCAGAATGCGATTTTCTTTGCGGCGGTGCTGCTCAGCAACACGCTGTTCTTCGGCAGCATAGCGTTTACGCGGTTTGGCCGGATCTTTTACAGCACGGCTTCGGCGGTGCAAAGCCGCGCGGCCGGCGGCTTTAAATTTTCACTCTTCCGGGCAACGAAAATTGATTCGGCCACGCCTGGCCTGCTCGAACGGTTCTTTTCCAAATTATTCTGGCTCAAATCCGACACCCGGGCGGTGGCCGTGAAGGACCTGCGGATGTTCTGGCGGGACACGACCCAGTGGGGCCAGTCGGTAATGTTTTTCGGCCTGCTTGGCGCCTACATCATCAACCTCCGCAACTTCACGCACCAGCTCACCAGCCCGTTCTGGATCAACGCCGTCGCTTTTCTGAACCTCGGCGCGTGCGCCTTCAACCTGGCCTCCGTCACCACGCGCTTTGTCTTTCCGCAATTTTCACTCGAAGGCCGGCGGTTGTGGGTGGTGGGCATGTCGCCGATGGGGCTGCCACGCGTGGTCATGACCAAATACTGGCTGGCCAGCGTGCTGTCGCTCGTCGTCACGCTCGCGCTGGTCACGCTCTCGTGTTACCTGCTGAAAATGCCTTGGACGGACGTCGCCTTTTTTGGCGCGGTCATCACGGTAATGACCTTTGCCCTCAACGGCCTCGCCATTGGGCTGGGGGTCCTGTATCCGAATCTCAAGGAAACCAACCCGAATAAAATTGTCAGCGGCTTCGGGGGCACGCTTTGTTTTGTTTTAAGCTCGGTTTATATCATCGCCTCACTGACGCTGCTGGTGACGGGCGGCGGCGGATTTCGTTCGGAGGTCAGCCTGACGGTTCTCTGCATTGCCGGCTTTGTCATCCTGTCGTTCGTGATCGGCTGGCTGCCGATGCGCTGGGGCATGAAACAATTGAAAAACTTTGAAGGCTGAACCGGGTTTGC
>JAJXXI010000562.1 GCA_021781185.1 bacterium | reverse complement strand
GGCCAACCGCCGACTGGCGGCTGCGGTGGGGACAGCCGTTACCACGGTTCGCACACTGAATTTTGAAAAAATCACCCATGAAAAATCGTGGCGCTGAAAAATCACCCGTTTTTCAACGGCCTGTTAGGGTTAGATGATGGGTCAAAATGTAAAAAGTGTGATCAAGATAATCCTGCGAATAGTTTATTTAAGAACGCCGCAGATAATCTAGCATCCCTTGGAGAGGGCAGCAAAGCTGCTGCAATGGTGCGACTCTTGCTTTTAGCTTCAGATGCAAAAAAAGGATGTGGCGACATGAAACAGGCAGCAAATACCTGCGCTGATTTTGCGCATGATCCCGATCAATTTGGGTGTGAACAGTGTTGTCATGCCATTATGGACAGCTTTCCCGGGCTTGGAGGCGTTTCATATTTTCAGTGTCATGCTATGTGCGCAAAATTCTAGGAGGTAAAATGAATATAAACAAAACTGTTTTTCTTTTTTTGGTTTTATTGTGTAAGTCAATTTTATTATTTGCGCAACAAAATAGCCCCACTAATAATTTAGGCATTGAAACTAAAATGTCGGAATCGTATAAAAACGGAAAATACAAACGCATAACAAAAGTGTTTGAGGACAAGATGCTAGTATCAATAAAAGAAGAAACTAGCGTGCGAGGCAGTAATGTTGTTGATTTCGTTTTTATCAAGCTGTTTCGGGATGGCGAGATGATTTTTAACTCCACGCGCGATGTCGCAAAAAACACAACTATCCGCAGTTACTATAATCATGGCAAAATGGTTCTGGAAGAAGGAAATGAGGGCGCAGACAGTTCTCGCGAAACCATGATATTTTTTGATGCAAACGAACAACCATTCGAGGCATTTGATAAAAACTTGGATGGTGTTGTTAAGCAAGTTAGCGCAGAAAGACTTTCTAATTATAAGAAATCTTTTCTTATAATAAAGAATTAAGGTGGATGAACTTTATAATTTGAACTCGACGCGCCAACCATAGGAAGAGGTATGCCAATGAATAATCATTGGGGACACACGCTGGACGGTTACGCCTGTCAATATGACCTGCTGGGCGAGCGAACCAATGTTACCCGGAACTTGGGCTTGACCGCCTCGACTGTTTTCGCCGGTTATGACAGCATCGGCCAGTTGACTTCATGGGGCGCGGTGGAAACCAACGGCACGGCACGGTTAAACGAACAGCTTGGCTGGGCTTACGATGCGGCGGGCAATTTGCGCGCACGCACCAATGGCGCACTGGTGCAGACGTTCACGGTGGACGCAGTGAACGAATTGACCAACGTGTCTCGCGCTGGGGCGTTCACTTTGGCCGGGGCGGCCCCCGCCCCGGCAACGAATGTCACGGTGAATGGGCTGGCGGCGCAGATTTACAGTGACTTCACTTTTGCGCGGACGAATTTGACTCTGGCCAACGGCCAGAATAGCTTCACGAACATCGCCGCGAACATCTACGGAGCGAAGGTCACGAACACTCTGACGGTCAACCTGCCGCAAAGCGTAGCCTTGGCGTATGACAGCAACGGCAATCTTACAAATGACGGCTTGCGCTCGCTTGCGTATGACGCGGAAAACCAACTGACCAACGTGACCGTTGCCAGTCAGTTTAACAGGCTGTTGAAAAACGATTTTTGGAACACTTTTTCATGCGAAAACCCCAATGATTTTGATGGTCGAGTTTTCAAAACAGGCCTTTTTCAACACCCTGTTAAGAAAGATTTTGCGTATGACGGCTTGAACCGTCTGCGTATCAAACGCGAATATAGCTGGACAGGCAGCACTTGGAGCAAGTCCAACGAGGTGCGCTACATTTGGGACGGCGATGTCATTGTCCAGTTGCGAGATTCCAACAATGTGCCGACGCTGACGCTGACGCGTGGGTTAGATTTGAGTGGCAGCTTGCAGGGTGCGGGTGGTATTGGCGGTTTGCTCGCCATGACAGAGGCATCCGGCACCAGCAGCTATTATCATTCCGACGGAAATGGCAACATCACCGGGTTGATTGACGCGCAGGAGAACATGGTTGCGCGGCGGGAATATGATGCTTTTGGCCGCACCATCAATTTAAATGGCAATAAGGCGGCAGTAAATCCATTCTGGTTTTCCAGCCAGTTGCACGATGAAACCACTGACTACTACCACTACAAATACCGCGCTTATTCGCCAGTATTGCAGCGGTGGCTAAATAAAGACCCTCTTGCGGAACTTGGTGGAATTAATCTTTATGAATTCGCCGATAATGTTCCTATTAACTCGTATGACCCTGATGGCCTTTTGCCGCCCAGCAATCCAAAATGTCAAGCCATTGCAAAAAAAATTGCGAATCTTCAAAAGGAAATCGCAGACCGGACGCGCGAGCTTTATGAAGACCCATTGGGGCTTCCCAGTTGGGATCGCGCATGGCATCAAAGAATATTGAACGAGATGAAGGCCAATTTGGCTGCGCAAAAGGCTAAATGTTACGAACTTTTTTGCCATCGTAAAAATTGCCGAACTGGCATCGTAGGATTTGTGGACGTTTGACCGCACTCCCATCGTAAATCGTAGCCGAATAGCCGCGCTCTGATCGTAAGGTTATGACGT
>JAJXXI010000369.1 GCA_021781185.1 bacterium | reverse complement strand
CCGTCGCGCGCGCCAACCGGCTTTTCCGCCGCAGTCAGTTTGCGCAGCACCTCCCGCGCGTCATCCGCCAGTTCCGGGTAGCGCAGATCCGTGGCCAGGTCGGTGACGGGGCGGCCCACGTCGGCCGGAATGAGCTTGATGATTTTCACCGCCTGCGGGGTGAACCGCCGCACATTGAGATCCTTGTCCAGAAACAGGGTGGCGATGTCCGTGCTGTCGAGCAGGTTTTTCATGTCGTTGCTCGAACGCGCGAGTTCATCCACCTTGGCCTGCAGCTCGGCGTTGACCGTCTGCAATTCCTCGTTCAGCGACTGCATCTCCTCCTTCGAGGTGGTGAGTTCCTCGTTGGTGGACTGGAGTTCTTCATTGGTGGACTGCAGCTCCTCGTTGGCGGAGCGGAATTCCTCCTGCGAGGTCTGCATTTCCTCGTGGGTGTTGCGCGCCTTGGCGCGCACGCGCAACAGCTCCTGTTCCAGTTCCCGCAACCGCGCATGGCGGGCGGGCGGCGAGGCCGGCCGGCCCGGCGCTTTGTCGGCCACGGGCGCGGCCACGTCGGTGAAGACAATCATCACCAGCCCGTGCAGCGGGCCGGCTCCATCAAGCCGCTGAACGGTGACAGTCACGCACTGGGTTCCGCCATTGATTCCGACCTTGAGTCCGTTGAGCACCACTTTTTCATTGTGCCGGAGCGCCTTCTGGAAGGCGCTGGAGAGTTCGTAGCGCAGGCTTTCGCGGGCCATGACGAAGATGTTCCAGTTGGCCTTGCCGGCGGCGGGTTCGAGATATTTGCCGGTGCGGCCGCTGACGTAAAAGATGTCGCCGCTTTCATTGACGAGCACCGAGGGCGGGGCGTAGTGCTGCAAGACCAGTTGATCCGCCAGGGCCTGGAGACTGGCGGGCGGCTTGGGTGCCGGGCGCGCCTCGGCACCGGCGGTCGGGCCGGTGCTGAAGGACGAGGGAAACTCGACCGGCTCGGACCGCAGGACGGAATCCGTCCGGCGGTAGATGCGCGATTTCCCGTGGAGCGGGGCAAACAGGGTGCTGTGGCCGCCCACGGTTTCCGCGCTGCCCAGCAACAAAATGCCGCCGGGCGCGAGGCTGTAATGAAAGAGCGGGATCAGTTTCTTTTGCACCTCCGGGGTGAGATAGATCAGCAGGTTGCGGCAGCTTAAAATGTCCAGCTTGGTGAACGGCGGATCCATGATGAGATTCTGCGGGGCGAAGATCACCATCTCGCGGGTTTCCTTGCGCACGCGGTAGCCGTGGTCCTCTTTGACAAAGAAGCGCTTCAAGCGTTCCGGCGACACGTCGGCGGCGATGTTCTCCGGGAAAAATCCATGGCGGGCCTTGTCAATCGCGTCGCGGTCCAGGTCGGTGGCAAAGATCTGAATCGTGAACTGTCGTTTGGGCTTGACCGCCTCAACCGCCTCCTTGAGCACGATGGCCAGGGAATAGGCTTCCTCCCCGGTGGAGCAGCCGGGCACCCACGCCCGCAGCGCCTGACCGGATGGACGGCTTGCGAGCAGCGCCGGGATGGCGTGTTCGCACATCTGGTCCCAGACGTCGGGATCGCGGAAAAAATTCGTCACGCCGATCAGCAATTCCTTGAAGATCAGGTCCAGCTCCTGCGGATTCTCCTGCAGATAGCGGACGTAGGCGGACATTTTGCCGATCTGGTGAATGCCCATGCGCCGCTCGATCCGGCGGTAGAGGGTATTCCGTTTGTAGAGGGAAAAATCCTGGCCGGTGTGGGCGCGCAGCAGGATGACGGCTTTTTCCATGGCGCTCTGCGTCTTGTCCTCCAGGGACGACTCCTTGTTGGAGATCAGCGGCGTGCGCTGGAGATAGCCGAGAATCTTCGCCGGCAGTTCTTCCGCCGGGGCCACGATGTCCGCCAGCCCGGCGTCAATGGCGCTGCGCGGCATGCCGTCGAATTTGGCCGTCTCCGGATCCTGCACCAGCACCACGCCCGCCTTTTCCTTGATGTCGCGCAGGCCCAGCGTGCCGTCCGAACCCATGCCGGAAAGAATCACGCCGATGCTGTGCTCCTGCTGGTCCTGCGCCAGCGAGCGGAGGAAAAAATCAATCGGCAGACGCAGCCCGCGCGGGGCCGCCGGGTCGAGCAGATGCAGCACGCCGTGCAGGATGGACATGTCCTTGTTCGGCGGAATCACATAGACGCAATCCGGCTGCACCCGGGTGCGGTCCTTCACCTGCACGACCTTCATGCCCGTGTCCCGCTGCAACAGTTCCGGCATGATGCCCTTGTGCGTGGGGTCCAGATGCTGGACGATGACAAACGCCATGCCGCTGCCAGCCGGCACATGGGTGAAAAACTGCTCCAGTGCTTCCAGTCCCCCCGCAGAGGCGCCGATGCCGACGATGGGAAAAGTTGCGCTGATTGGTTTGGCGATGCTGGCTGCCTTTTTTGAGCGCCGTTTCAATGATGATTTCTGCTTCATATTCTCCCAGGTTCCTTGCTCCAATTGTCGGGCTTTAAAACAGCATGCCGTTGGGTTGTCGCGACTGGCGGGGCTGTTGCAACCAGACAATTTTGCACATCGGGTCCGATGGTCACAACAGAAATATCCTGATCATCCGGAGGCAATTATTGAATAATCACTTTCATTTGGATATGGGGTGAACACCCCATCGCGCGAGCCGCTGGTGCGGTTTAGTTTTGGACGATGAAAGTGTTGCTGCTATACCCGGAATTCCCGGACACGTTCTGGAGCTTCAAGCACGCATTGAAGTTCATCCACAAGAAGGCGTCGCTGCCGCCGCTGGGACTGCTGACCGTGGCCGCGATGCTGCCGGCGGACTGGGGCAAGCGCCTGGTGGATGTGAACGTGCGGAAGCTGCGCGACAAGGATCTGGCCTGGGCGGACCTCGTCTTCATCAGCGGCATGATCGCCCAGCAGGAATCGGCGCACGCGTTGATCGCGCGTTGTCGCGCCGCCGGCAAGATCATCGTGGCCGGCGGGCCACTGTTCACCCTGGGCCACGAACAGTTTTCCGAGGTTGACCATTTTGTGCTGAACGAGGCCGAGGTGACGCTGCCGGAATTTTTGCGCGACTTCGAGCGCGGCACCGCCTGCCGTGTGTATGCCTCGACGGAATTTCCCGACCTGAGCCGCACGCCGGCACCGCTGTGGGAACTGGCGGATGTGCGGCGCTACGCCTCAATGAGCGTGCAGTATTCCCGCGGCTGCCCGTTTGACTGCGAGTTTTGCAACATCACCGCGATGTTCGGTCACCGGCCGCGCACCAAGTCCACCGCGCAGATGCTCGCCGAACTGGACGGCCTCCACCGGGCGGGCTGGCGCGGGGCGGTGTTTTTCGTGGACGACAATTTCATCGGCAACAAGCGCGCGCTCAAGGAAGATTTGTTGCCGGCGCTGATCCAATGGCAGCAAGGCCATCGCGGCACACCGTTCTACACCGAGGCGTCCATCAACCTGGCCGACGACGCGGGCTTGATGCGGATGATGGTCGAGGCGGGATTCAACCAGGTGTTCATCGGCATTGAGACGCCGGAGGAGGCGGGCCTGGCCGAATGCCACAAACGGCAGAACCAGAAACGGGATCTGGTGGCCGACGTGAAACGCATCCAGCGCGCGGGACTGGAGGTGCAGGGCGGGTTCATCGTGGGGTTCGACAGCGACACGCCCACGACATTTGCACGGCAGATCGAATTCATCCAGCAGAGCGGCATCGTCACGGCGATGGTCGGCCTGTTGCAGGCCATCCCCGGCACCAAGCTGCATCAACGCTTGAAAGATCAGGGCCGTCTGACCGGCCTGACCACCGGCAACAATAGCGATGGCACCACCAATTTCATTCCCCGGATGAACCGGGAGATGTTGCGCGAGGGCTACCGGAACCTGATGGATTATCTTTACGCGCCGGGGCCGTATTACCGGCGGATCCGCACGTTCCTGCGCGAATACCGGTGTCCGAAGATGTCCGCCCCGTTGAACTGGCGGGATTTGCTGGCGTTTTTCCGGGCCAATTTCCGCCTCGGCATTTTTGAGCGCGGACGTTTCAACTACTGGGGCCTGTTGATCTGGACCTTCTTTCGCCACCCGCGGCTGCTTCCATTGGCCGTGACGCTTTCCGTTTATGGCCACCACTTCCGCAAAACTTGCGCGGCGCTGAAAGGGTGATTCGGAGCCTGACGACGGCGTTCCTGGCCGGCCACGGCTGAGTAGGGTAACACCCCATAGCTTTGATGATGGAAGGATGCCATCCTGTTTCAGTTCCTATGTTCACGCGCCCGACCATCAAGTCTGTTTTTGGCAAGGTCAGCCGGAGCGGTTTGGATCATTGCATCACCGTGATTCTGCCGGTAAAACACGCGACGGAACAGGATACGGGCTTTGATGCCCTGGGCGGACTGACGGTGGTTGGGCTGTCAGTCGTCACGATTCTTCTGATGCGTTTCATTTTGGGGAATTGATGCCGTTTAAATTCATGCCGGTTTCAAAATCAGCCTGAATTATTTAGCCGGAAGAACAGCCGGTTTGCCGATGGTGTAACCGTGACACTTTGAATCAAGCCGTTGGTTGAGATGAGATTGCCGGCAGTTCCCCAATTTGTTCCATTCAAATCCACATTGGTTTGCAGCATGAACCCCGTCGCCGGCAACGGCCAGGATATTTTCACGGCGTTCAGACCGATCCGGGCAATCAACAACGCCGGCACCGGGCCGCCGGTCTGCGTCAGCACGGTCAGCGTGCCGGCACTGCTGTTGGCACTGATCAAATCCAATTTGCCATCCCCGTTCACATCCGCGACCGCCACACCATCCGGCCCGCACTGGATTTGCCCAGACCAACAGACCGCACACTCCCGCACCGGTGATTTTATTAAAATGGTTGTTCATGAATTGGAATTGAATTGGCAAAAACTGACCTGGACATTTTTTAAACAGCGGAAGGCGGCGCTCGATTTCCGGGGTTTGTTTCCCTACCACGCCGGGAGTTCCCGGCTGATTGCCGGCCGCAGGCCGTGCCGGCTGAAACCGGCCCTGACGCACCCCAAGGGAAAACCGGCCGGCAACTTACCACCCGGGATGAGTGAGTGAATGAGTGAGTAAGTTAATCGCAGCGGTCAGGCGGCGGTTTGTTTGTCTTTGCGCAAAATGCGGGCGGCGCTGATGCCGAATGGAAGGAGGAGCAGCGCTCCGGCGACCCCCGTCGAGGGTTCGGGAATCGAAGTCTGCGCCGCAACGGCTCCCGAGTAGGAACCGATTTGTGCCCCGCCCATCGTGAGCTGGGTCAGCGTCCGGCCCGGATTGAACTGGAACGTCAAGTTTAACGATCCGTTTCCATTATTGACCAGGGCCAGCAAATCAGCGTTCGCCCCAGAGTAGGCCAGATCCGTAATGTTCATGCCCAGCGCGGAGTTAATAAACCCTGACGATTGATCGGTCTGAATGGTCATCCAGTTGAGATTGCCCGTCAAATTATTGCCCGCCCCGTCATTGAGAAACAGATTGCCCACACCCGTGACCGTGGCCGACTGGACTGAGCCGGAAGTGGAAATGGCTCCAATGGTCCAGGGACTCCCATTGATCCAGCCGAGCAGCCCGATGGATGAAGTGCCGCCGGTTTCCGACGTGACCGCGAACTGCGGAGCCCCCAGTGATCCCGGAGCCGGATTCAACTGGAACGAGGATGAGGCACCGTTGAATTGGATGCCGGTATTGAGCCCCTGGTTTGAAAAGCTCAGGCTCAAGCCCGCCTGACTCGTGGCCGCTGATACGGCCAGCCCGGCCGCGACCGCGATGCTTGCTAAGTTTTGTTTTTTCATATTAATAGTTTGTTGTCTTGTTGTTCTTGTTGGTTTAATTATTTTATCCTTGTGGGACTTTGTCGTTCCCAATCCGGTAAAATTACCAAATGCACCGGCCTGAACCTATAAGGTGTTTCCCCACCCCACCGCTCTCGTTACTCCACCATCCATTTCCACCATTATTTTGAACCCGTCTGAAAATTCCGGAGTGCGGCCGGAGCGTCTTCAACCAGCCGCAGCCGGCTCAAAAATTATTTCGGGATCCTGAAATTTTCTCGCCGCGCCGTGGCTGGTCTTCGACACAGTCGCGCTCCATTTTCAGACCGGCTCCAAACCGGAACCATTCGTTTGAACCACGGACGGACACCAATGCACACCAATAAAAACGGGCGGTTTTTGCAGCAACCCCCATCGGAGCCTGTCTGAAAAATCAAAAAATGGGAGCCGGAGCCGGGCTGCTCCGTGAACCCGCAGGCAAGATGACTGTGCTGCAGCGGTGGCGCAGGCTTCCAGCCTGCGGGTTCGGGCGGCAGCCTGCCGCGAGTTCATTGTTTTCCAACAGGCTCCCAGAAAGCGCCCACCAAATCGCGGGGCGAATCGTGCTGACGAAGCAGCCGGCCAACCGCCTGACTCGTGTCAGTTGAGGTTCATTCGTGGGCTTCCCTCCGCCTGGATCCGGAAAAACTTGGGCGTGGGGTAAACACCCCATGGCATCCGGCGGTTTGTCGGGTGATGCTGGGATCATGAAATTTTGCCCGCAACTGGCCGGGGTCCGCAACGCCACGGAATCCACCTGGGCCAGCGCCGAGGCCGGTTCGCAAAAAGTCTGCGACGCGCAATTCAAACATTGCCCGGAGCGTCCGCTGGTGGGTGGGCAACAACATCACGCCTTGAGCCATTCCCGCAACCACAACCTCAACCCCGCATAAAATATGACTCCGCTTATCAAACGCCTCATTATTCTGTTCTTCATCTCCGCGCTCGTGGCCGTCGCCGGCCTGGGCTGCCACACGGCCCACGGCTTTGGTCAGGACATGCAGGACGCCGGCCAGGGCATCAAGAACGGCACCGATTAATTTGGCCGGTTTATTTCGGGAATCTGTCCCGAACGGCCTGGTCGGGTTATACCCCATGGCTGCGGCCCGGCTCACCGCGTAAGGTGAGTTTAGAAAAGGACGGCACAATGCATTGCCGCCAAAGAAAGGGAAAACTATGTTGCCATTATTATCATCGCCCGTGCTGGCCAGCGCGCTCTACATCGGCGGCGGCTCGGTCGGTCTTCTCGTGATCATTATCATTGTGGTGCTGCTGCTGCGTTAACCGGTGAGCTGTTTCGCCCCATACCCCGGCCACGAGTTTGCGACCGGGAAAGCGCCATCCACTTTTGCCGTCACGATGGCGGCGAATCAAAACAAAGCAAACCAAACGAACGGAAAATTATGACGAAACTTGAAATCAAAGGCGACTGGAACATCACCAAGGGCAATCTGAAAAAGAAATGGGCCAAGCTCACGGACAACGATCTTCAGTATGCCGAAGGCAAGCAGGATGAATTGATCGGCCGGATTCAGAAGCGCACCGGCGAAAGCCGGGAAGCGGTCGAAAAGGCGGTCAAGGAATCCTGCTCCAGTTGCGCCAACAACTAACCCAACCCGGAAACAGGCGGTTGAAACGGCAGGCAGGTCTGTGACCGCTGGTGGTGCGAATCCCGTGCCTCTCATCGTTTCCCAGCCGGTCGCATCCAGCCGCTCATCATGCCGGGCGGCTGGCATGGTTTTCGAGGAAAGTTTCCCGGCCCATGATGGTAGGGTTTCACCCCATGGAGAAAAACCGCAAAAAGTCGTAACTTGGTCACAGTCGAAAACCACAGCCGTCATCACCTCAAACCGAAACCAAAAAAACATGAAAAATAAAATATTAGCCATAACCTGTCTTGCCCTCACCGCGTTTGTGGTGGGCTGCAACAAGGAACAAACCACCGAACAACAGATGGAGAGTGTCAAAACTCAAACCAAAGAAGCCGCGCAGGACATGAAGGATTTCACTTATGCGCAAAAGGACGCCTTTGTCAGCCAGATGCAGGGCCAGTTGGCCGCGCTGAACAAGAACCTGGACGAACTTTCCGCCAAAATTGACAGCTCCAGCGACGCGGTCAAGGCCGAGGCCAAACCCAAGCTCGCAGCACTGCGGGAGCAGACGGCCAAATTGAACCGGCAACTGGCGGAAGCCGGGAACGCCACCGAATCCACCTGGGACAGCGTCAAATCAGGATTCCAGAAGGGTTACGACGCAACCGTGGAAGGTTTCAATCAAGCCCGCCAGTGGGTGAGTGACAAGATCCAGCCTTGAACTGGATGCCTTCAAAGTCGGCGGCAATGCGCAATGACTGAGATGGCCGCCGGACGAACCAGATCAATTTTTATGGTTCAAGCTTTGACTGGTGCTGATGAAGATTTCCGGCCGGATGGCGGGTTTGCTTCAGTTCCTCCTGGTGAATCCGCGATTCTGGATCAAAGGTTTCTTCCTTTGCGCCAGTCTTTGACTTTTTGAACTGAAAGGCGCGTCGTGTCTGCCAATTCAGCCACAGCATTGGGAGTTTCCGGCTCGATTTTTAAACGAGTGGTGGGCGGATTGGGCGGCTGGGTCTGGAGACAGTGGCGTGAATTGCACCATGCCGCCGCCGTGATCGGGACGGTGCTTTGGGTCGGCGTTCAACCGCGATACTGGGCGCGTCCGGTGCGCAGGGCGTTTCTCCGGCAGGTGCTGGTCATCGGCATTGAGCCGCTCTGGTTTGTCGGCGCGGTGGCGGTGTTCGTGGGCATTTCGGTGGTGGTGTAGCTGGCCTTCTGGGTCGGCGAAGCGGGGCAGTCACAACTGCTCGGGCCGTGTTGGTGGCGGTCGTGGCGCGCGAACTCGGCCCGGTGCTGATCAACCTCATTGTCATCGTCCGCAGCGGGAGCGCGATGACGGCCGAACTGGGACATCTTAAAATCAGCGGCGATGCCCATAAGTTGGAGGAGCGGGGAGAAGATCCGTTCGCGCAACTGGTCGTGCCCCGGGTGCTGGGCATGATGGTTTCCACGTTTTTCCTGACCATTGGTTTCATCCTCGCCGCATTTGCCAGCGGCTATCTGTTCGCGTCCTGGATGGGGATTGGCAATTCCGATGTGCTTCTGTTTGCGGACACCGTGTCACGTGCGGTTCAGTCCAAGGACGTGTTCAACATTCTGGCCAAGAGCATCCTGCCCGCCCTGTTTGCGGGCGCGTCCTGTTGCCTCGGCGGGCTGGCGGCCAAGGACACGTTCGCGGAAATTGCACCGGCCACCCAACGGGCGTTGACCCGCTCCATCACGGGACTGTTTGTCATCTCCGTCGTGGTGTCGCTGCTCACTTACATGTGAATATGAACGAACCGAACCGCCTTCCCGAACCGGCACGCCGGGACGATCAACGGCCGCCGCCGGGCCGCCGCTTCCAATTCCGGCACGTCAACGAAATCACCGGCACGTTTGTGCTCATCCTGGTCGCGGCGTTGATCGCCGCCGTGCTGTGGACGGGCCACAGCCAGCGCTGGTTCAAGAGCCGCGTTACGCTGCGGATCGTTTTGCCGGAGGACGGCGCGGCGGGCATCCGGCAGGGATCCGAGGTTTACTTTCTGGGCACGCTCGTGGGGTCGGTGTCGGACGTCATTGTGGACACGACCGGGCGCATGGAAGCCGTGGCCAGCATTCGCAGCGACTTTTTCCGGTTTGTGCGTGTGGATTCATCGGCGGCCGTCAAAAAGACCTTTGGCGTGGCGGGCGATTCATTTTTTGAGATCACGCGCGGCGTGGGCCGGCCGTTGCCCGAGAAGAATGCTTCCATCATCTGCGGCGATCTGGTTCAAAGCCCGCTGGAGGCGGCGGTCGAGGAAATCCGCAGCCAGGCCATGGTCGTTTTGCAGAAGGCCACCAACGGGCTGGACACCTGGACCAAACTGGGCGCGGACCTGGGCGAAACGCGGCGGCATCTGGATCAGCTCGTCGTTCGTCTGGACAATCTGACGGCCGGCATTCAGGCGGGCAAAGGCACCGCCGGCAAAATCATCACCGATACCGCCCTGGCGGACGAAGCGCAAAATCTCCTGTCGCGCGCCAGCGAGGTGATGAGCGAGTTGCAATCCGTGACAACAAACCTGAATGGCGCAATGAAAAACATCCAGGACGGCACGGCGCGCCTGCCGGAAATCAGCGATGCCGTGGCCGGGGATGCGCAAATGCTGCCCGCGCTGGTGGAGCAGACGCAGACTTCGATGCGCGAAATCGAGCGTCTGGTGGAAGCCATGCAGCGGCACTGGCTCCTGCGCCGTTACGTGGACCTTACCAATCCGCCCCCATCGCATCCGCTGCCCGAAATCACCACGCCAGCAAAGGAAGCGGTGCGGGTTCTTCGTTCACCCAGGGATGCGGCGAATTAAGCTCGGAACTGCATCAGGTTTCTGCGGGGATTGCCAGAAGTGGCGGTAGGGTTACTCCCGATGTTTGAGCCCCCTGTTAATCAAGAGTTCGCCGTTGACATCCGCCACCGCCCCGCCGTCCGGCCTGGCCCCCACGGTGCAGGTGGTGATCCTATAGGCCACGCCTTGCGCCAGTGCTGGAATTGCCACGGACAGCAGGCTGCACGCCGCCATCTAGATAACGGTCTCGAAAGGTTTTTTCATGAATACTATCGATTAAAACTGACTGGGTCGTTTTCTGAACCGTGCAAATACTGTTTGGAGACGGAACGCTACTCGGTTCAGCGCGGCCAGATAATGGCAACACCCGCATCC
>JAJXXI010000487.1 GCA_021781185.1 bacterium | reverse complement strand
GCGGGTTTTTCGTCGGTTTGCCGTCCACGAGGCGCGGGCTGGCGGTGCAGACGAAATAATCCGGCATGCCGATCTCGGCGACTTCGCGGATGAAATTCTGCATCGGCTGGGTGAACTGGTAAAAGCCCAGCGCATCCTCGACCATGCTCCGGGCCTCCGCCGGCGTGAGCGGCTGGTAGTTCGAGAAAAAGTTGTCCGGCTGGACGAAATCGTTTTCCGCCTGTTTGTCGTAGCCGCGATGAATGGCGTCGTCGGGCCGTTGGAACAGGCGTTGCTCGCAGTTCTGCGCAAACTTGAGGGAGAACTTCTTGTTGACACCCTCCGGCAGGTCTTCCAGCCGGGCCGCCGGCACGACGGTGGAGGCGGTGATGTCATCCTCCATCTGCACCTTGACGGCGGGATGGAAATCCTTGCGCAGACCGAAGGTGCGCCACGCGCCGTCATCATCGAAACCGACGCGGAGATACGTGGTGACGAGCTTGCGGTTGTCGCACTTCAGCTCGTTGCCCGGCGTGCCATTGATGATGTCCACGCTGAAATGGTCCCGCCAGTTCGCGCCCCATTCCGGTTTGTAATAGCGTTTGACGACGAAGACGAGCTCCTTGACGTGCTGGGGAACCGCCGCCAGCCAGGTGTTGTAGGCCGGCGTGTAATCATGTTCATCCGGCGTGAGCAGCTTGATGACCGAGCCGAGCGAACGTTCCGGCGATAAAACCATGCGCTGGTCCCGGCGCTCCTGGTCCACGAACCGGTCGGAGTAATCACGGTCAATCAATTCCTGCGCGCGGTCGAAATCGCTTTTCAAATCGGCGACGAAGACCGGGCCGGTAAGCACCGCGTCGGTGATGGGCTTGGAAATCTCGGACTTGCCGCCGCCGGAAACGGTGCAGGGCTTGTGGCAGAAGGTGCCTTCCGCGACGGTGCCGACCAGCCGCCATTGGCGGCCGTGGCCGGGCGGCTTTTCCATGCGCACCTTGTAGCCGGACGGGCGGACATAGGTCTTGTCCGGCGAGAGCCTGATCTGGTGGTCGCCGCTGGCGTTGGTCCAGGAAACCCTTTGGGATTTCAGATCAAAATGCGCGTCGTGCGGGACATAGACGATGGCGGGATATTTCTTGTCCACCGCATACCCTTCCGGCTGCACATTCATCACCTCGTGGAAAAGAGAAATCATCTCGTCAAAGGAATGGCCCAGGCGGCGGACGTGCGTGTCGCCGCTGAATTCCTCGCCGAGATCGTAGCTCTGGAACACCAGTGCGCCGCCGGCGTGCTCCTCCTCGGCCAGGCCGAACAGGTTCGCCGCGTAGCTCAACTGCGTCTTGACCTCTTTTTTGCAATAGCCGAAATAGTTGTCGGCGATGAGGGTCACGATGACGCCGGACTCGTCGCGCGCGGTGAGCTTGAAGGCGTGGCCGCCGTTGTAAAGCTCGTCCTCGGTCCGCCAGCACATGCCATCGCGACGCTGGCGCTCGGTGGCCTGGTCGAAAGGCGGCAGGCCGGCGGCTTTCTTCGTCACCTTGGTCAAATGCGGCGCGAGGATGACGCAGCCGGTGTGGCCGGTCCAATGTTCCACATCGAGCGCGGCGTCATTTTCCGGCAACAGCGGATCCCCGCCGTTTTCAAAAATGGCCTCGACGAAATCGAGGTTGCTGACAAGGTTGCCCGGCACAAAGAAGCGGACTTCCATCGTTTTTTCGGACGTGAATCCCGGGACGGCGGGACAGACGAGCGGCCGCAGCAGCAACGAGACAAAGCATTCCGCAGGTTTCGGCTGCGTGGCGGTGAACGGCAGTTTCAACAATTCGGCCGGCGGCGTGAGCGCAGATTGCAGCAGCTTGGCAAAGGTGATTTTCGGGACGCCCAGCTTGTCGTCGGGAATCGGCAGGCCTCCTTCGGTGACGTGAAAAATGCCGGCGGTCGTGCGGCGGTCGCTTTTGGGATTGTGCAACACGCCCTGCTTGACGCGGTAGGAATTGATGATGTCGGAGGAGAAATCATCGCGGTCCACCGGCAGCGACAGCACGCGGGCGAGGCCGGGACGGTCGAGCGTGAACGTGCGTGCGGGCAGCTTGGGCGCGGGAATTTCCTGGAGATAATCGTGCAGAAAATTTTGGATGCGCTGGTCGGCGGGACACAAATGCTGCCCGAGCAGGCGGTCTTTCTCGCGCGATTGCGCGGCCATGGCGGCGGCAATTTCCACAAAATCCTGGTCGCCCTTCATCGGCACCGGCTGGCAGCCGATCAAGGCGAGTTTGACATTGATATGGGCGATAAGATGCGCGGGCAGTTGGCTGTTCATGGCTAATCCGTGGTTTTCCTGGTTTTGAAAACCCAATCCTTTGAACCAAAGTTGCTGGCGGCGGCGGCTTTGGCAACTATTTTTTAGCGCAAAACGGCGTTCGGGTCCTCATTGCCGGCCCGGGCAGGAACTTCCGCTAGGCTTGACGGGGAAAATATGGTAACCAAACCGCAGCTTGAACGCGACCAAACAATCTGTCCCGCTGGCCCTGGCTCGACTGACGGCGTTGACGCTGTTGTATGTTCTCGGTGGACTGCTTGGCCGGCAGGCGGCGTTGTTCACCGGTGGCTACTCGCTGGTCTGGCCGC
>JAJXXI010000527.1 GCA_021781185.1 bacterium | reverse complement strand
CGGCATCGGGCAATCGGGTTTTGCGCGGTGGCAATTGGGACTACTTTGCTGTCAGCTCGCAGTGCGCCTATCGCAGCAACTACTACCCGGTTGACGCCTACAACTTCATCGGGTTTCGTTGTGTGAGGGGGCTTTAGTTTTTGCTCTTTTACGTTTCAACCCTTTGGCAAGCCCGGGCGGCGGCGAGTTTTTTCGAGGAAAATAACCGGGGCGAAAGCAACAACCTTCTGACGAAACTGGAAGCCGGCCGGCTTATTTGACCGGTTGTATGGGACACTGTTTTTTTAGCGCAGCCGTCCCCGGCTGCAAGGCCCCGCCGGCGTGGACGCCCGCACCATGTTTCTGCGCGGCCAGAAGTTCGTGTTGGGCGAACGGATCGAAATTTCGCGTTGTTCAAAAAGTATTTTTCACTTTTGCATTTTATCCAATGTGGGCGGTCAGGCGGATGCGGTTTTTCAAGCCAGTGCCGGGCTGATGTCTCCAATCCCTCGGGGATAGTCGGGTTGCCCCTCCGATGCGATCGCATTTCGATCGGGCAAGTGCTTCCGCCTGGTGTTTGTGAAATAGTTCTTCAGAATATAAAAGTCGGCAAGGAGGCTGCTAAACAGGGCTTGGATGATCAAAAACCAATCCGGCCGGACAATCGGGGCGAAAGGTGTGAGCATGTCAAAACCCTTGAAAAACAGCAGTGAAAGTGGCGCTGGCTCTTTTTGTCCAGCGGGCCGGTCCCGGTTTTGTCCGACGGCCGGCTGGCGGTAATTGTTCACGACGCTAAAAAAACAACTGATTGTTATGTTGCAAAAATACAAGGTCAATGGCGGGTTCGACGAAATGCTGGATGCGAAGACCGGCGTGCGTCCTCATTACAAGAAGTTTCATCAGCTCTTTGAGGGATTGAAGCAGCGCGAGTTTCAGGCAAAGCGCGAGGCGATTGACAACGCCTTCCTCCGGCAGGGCGTGACGTTCAACGTCTATGGCGACGCGCAGGGTGCGGAGAAGATTTTCCCGTTTGACCTGCTGCCGCGCATCATCCCGGCCTCGGAGTGGGAGCACATCGAGCGCGGCCTGGTCCAGCGCATCACGGCGCTGAACCTGTTTCTGCACGACATTTATCACGAGCAGAAAATCCTGAAGGATGGCGTGATCCCGGAGTTTTACGTTTTGTCCGCGCGCCATTTCCGGCGCGAATTCATGAATTTTGAGGTGCCGAAGGGCATCTACATCCACATCTGCGGGACGGATCTGATCCGCGATGGGCAGGGCAATTATCTGGTGCTCGAAGACAACGGACGCTGTCCCTCCGGTGTGAGCTACGTTCTGGAAAACCGGCGCGCAATGAAGCGGGCGTTTCCGGGGATCTTTGAAGGCATCGGCGTGCGGCCGGTGGAAGACTATGCGCAGGAACTGCTGAAATCGCTCGAATTCATCGCGCCGGCGGGCGTGGCGGATCCGACCGTGGTGGTGCTGACGCCGGGTGCCTACAACAGCGCCTATTTTGAGCACACGTATCTGGCGCGGCAGATGGGCATAGAAATCGTGGAAGGCCGCGACTTGTTTGTGCGCGACATGCGCGTTTTCAT
Source organism: bacterium (assembly GCA_021781185.1). Taxonomy (GTDB): domain Bacteria; phylum Verrucomicrobiota; class Verrucomicrobiia; order Limisphaerales; family UBA11358; genus UBA11358. Next base: position 1,036 of record JAJXXI010000527.1, on the reverse strand, counting down.
GCGCACGACCAAGGGGCCGAAACCCGTGCATGTCATTTACCGGCGCTTGGACGATGATTTCATTGACCCGACAGTGTTCCGCAAAGATTCGATGCTGGGCGTGCCCGGGCTGGTCAACGCCTACCGTGCCGGCAACGTTTCGCTGGCGAATTCCATCGGCACGGGCATCGCCGATGACAAGGTGATTTATTATTTTGTGCCGCGCATGATCAAGTATTATCTGGATCAGGAGCCGATGCTGCCGAACGTGCCGACATATCTCGCCAACGAGGAGAAGGACAAACAATACATTCTGGACCATCTGCCGGAACTGGTGGTGAAGGCGGCCAACGAATCCGGCGGCTACGGCATGCTCATGGGGCCGAAGGCGTCCAGGGAGGAGATCGAGAAATTCCGCCAGCTCATCATCACCGAGCCGCGCAATTACATCGCGCAGCCCATGATCCATCTTTCGCAGCACCCGACTTATTGCGAGGGCAGCTTTGAGGGGCGGCATGTGGATTTGCGCCCGTTCGTGCTGTCCGGCGAAAGGGTTTCCATCATTCCCGGCGGCCTCACGCGGGTTGCCCTGCGCAAGGGTTCGCTGGTCGTCAACTCCTCGCAGGGTGGCGGCAGCAAGGACACCTGGGTGCTTTATGGGGAGGAATGAAAACAAGGAAAATTACGGTTTACGAATGACGCCTGACGCGCCCGCCCTGGAAACGGAGGCGCAGGTCCAATTGCAACGCGTAAACCGCAGGTCGCAAATCGGAAATCAATTATGCTAAGCCGAGTCGCTAATTCGCTCTACTGGATGGCCCGTTACATCGAGCGCGCCGAGAACATTGCGCGCATCGTGGACGTGAACCTGCAACTGCTCCTGGATGTCCGCAACCTGGATGAGAAACGCCTGGCCAGCTACTGGCAGCCGATCGTCCAGGCCACCGGCGACGAGGAGGCGTTTTTCAAATCGCACCCGAAAGCCACGGCGGCGACGGTGACGGAATTCCTGATTTTCCGGACCGACAACCCGAATTCGCTGGTGCAGTCCATCTGC
>JAJXXI010000233.1 GCA_021781185.1 bacterium | reverse complement strand
AGTTTCACCGTCACGCCGTCCTGCTCTTCGCCCGGCGAATAGGCGTAGGTCAGCGCCACCGGCTGGCCGCCGAGCGGCACGGCGTCGGGAAACGCCTCGCTGTCGAAGCTCAACGCCAGTCCGCCGGTCAAATCCGCCTCGCTCGCAAAGAGAAAATTCGGCCCGCCGCAGTCGCGGATGAGTCGGTTCAATTCGGAGACGGACGAGACGTTTTGCATCCGCTGCGCGTAAAACTCGAACAGTTTGTCGTCCAGATTGCCGAGGTCGTGGCGGCGGACGCGCGTCTGCCACGTCTCGATTTTCTGCCGCACCTGCCGGTTGTTTTCGAGAAAGGCGTATTGCGGCGGCAACGGCGGCGGCTTGGGCGAAGCGCTGCGAAAAATGCGGACATCATCCTCGTCCGTATCCAAATCGTCATCCTCGCGGCGGCGGCTGGCCGGCAGCAAATCCTCCTCGACGAGCGCGGAGCGGATGAAAATTTCTGTGGCCTCCGCCGGATTGATGTTTCCGTAAGCGACTTTCCGATTGCTGACTTCGAGGCCGTTGAACGTGGTCTTCTCGTCAGCCATCACGTTGCCGGCGGTGACGATCCAGCGCGGATTCTGATGCGTGACTTTGCAGAGATGCGGCGCGAGCTGGACGATCCACAGCGGATCAATGCCCGCCACCGTGCGCGCGAAAAGCTGCGAGGTTTCGACCATTTCGCCCGCCACAATCCACGACGGCTGCTGCGTGGCGGCGGGCTTGGGCGGCGTCCTGGACTTTTCCGGAACGCCGCGTTTCGGCTGGCGCTCGTTCCGGTCGAACAGCGCCGAGCCGGGGAAGACGTTCACCTGGCGGTTGCCCGTGGCTTGGTAAACATTGCGTTCCTTGCGCAGGCCAACGTGCCCCAGCAGGCCGGTGAGAATGGAGCGATGAATCGCGGCATAATCGGCGTTGCTCTCGTTCAGTCTGAACTTGCCCAAATCCTCCAGTGCATCGTGCAATTGCGCGTGCAAGTCCTGCCATTCCCTCATGCGCAGGTAGGAAAGGAAGTTCGCCCGGCAGAATTTCCGGCGCGCGTTCTGGGTGCGGAGCCGTTCCCACTGGTCGTGGACGGCGTTCCAGATGTTCAGCAGCGTCAGGAAATCCGACTGCGGATCGGCAAAGCGCTTGTGCGCGGCGGCCGCGGCGTCCTTCGCATCGAGCGGCCGTTCGCGCGGATCCTGGATGCTCAAGCCGGCGGCGATGATGAGCAGCTCGCGCGTGGCGTGTTCGCGCTGTGACTGGAGCAGCATCCGGCCCAGCGTCGGGTCAATCGGCAGCCGCGAGAGATCCTGGCCGAGCGCCGTCAGTTCGAGTTTCTCGTCGAGCGCGCCGAGTTCCTGCAACAGCGCATAACCGCCTTGGATCGCGGCGGGTGGCGGCGGGTTGATGAAGGGAAACGACTCGATCTCGCCGAGCTGGAACGCCTTCATGCGGAGGATGACTTCGGCCAAATTCGAACGCTGGATTTCCGGCGGCTGATACGGCGGACGCTCGTTGAAATCCTCTTCCGAATAGAGCCGGATGCACACGCCGTCCTGCACGCGGCCGCTGCGGCCTTTGCGCTGGTTGGCGTTGCTCTGGGAAATTTCCTCCACGGGCAGCCGCCGGGTGCGGGTGCGCGGATTGTAACGGCTGATGCGCGCCAGGCCGGAATCAATGACGTAGCGGATGCCGGGAATGGTCAGCGACGTCTCGGCGATGTTCGTGGCGATGACAATCTTGCGGCGGTTCGACGGCGCGAAAACCCGTTGCTGTTCGCCGGAACTCAGGCGTCCGAAGAGCGGAATGATTTCCGCCTCGCGCCCGAACCGGCCTTCAAGCTGGTCGCTCGTCTCGCGGATGTCGCGTTCGCCGGGCATGAAAATCAACACATCGCCGCTGCCGGGTTCGCAGAGAACCTGTTCCGTCGCGCGGACGGCGGCGTCAATGTAAGTCAGGTCGCCGCGTTCCTCTGAATCCGCGTCGAACGGCGCGTAAACCACCTCCACCGGATACAGCCGCCCGGAAACCTCGATGATCGGCGCATCGTTGAACGCCCGCGAAAACGAACCGGTGTCAATCGTCGCCGAGGTGATGATGAGCTTGAGGTCGTTGCGTTGGGCGAGCAGGCCCTTGAGATAGCCGAGGAGAAAATCAATGTTCAGGCTGCGCTCGTGCGCCTCGTCAATGATGATGGCGTTGTATTCGGACAGCAGCGGATCGCCCTGGGTTTCCGCCAGCAAAATGCCGTCGGTCATCAGCTTGATATAGGTGCGGTCGCTGGAACGGTCGTCGAAGCGGATCTTGCAGCCGACCTCGCGGCCCCAACTGGCGTTGAGTTCCTCGGCGATGCGGCGGGAGATGGATAGCGCGGCGACGCGGCGCGGCTGGGTGCAGCCGATTTTCGCCTCGATGCCCAGCCCGGCTTCCAGACACATCTTGGGAATCTGCGTGGTCTTGCCGGAACCGGTTTCGCCCGCGATGACGACGACTTGATTCGCGCGGATGGCGGCGACGATGTCATCTTTCCGCGCGGCGATGGGCAGCTCCGGCGGATAAATGATTTCAGGGAGAAATGCCTTTCGTTCCTCGCGCAGCGCCACCGAGGCGCGGA
>JAJXXI010000200.1 GCA_021781185.1 bacterium | reverse complement strand
ACGGCGCGATGGCGTTGACGAGCTGCACTTCCAGCAGTTCCACGGCGGGAACCTCGTGCATGAGCAGCCGCCAGGAATTGCGCTCGCGCAAATCCACCTGTTGCAAATCCTGGTCCAGCCGGCCTTCAGGGAACAAATCTCTCTGCGCGGCGAGTTCGTCCGGCAGCATCGGAATCTGCGACAGTTCCGCCGCATGCGTCAGCCCTGCGACTTGAGACATGCGCTTTGTGGCCAGCATCGCATCTCCTTCCGGCAACAGATGATAACCGCGCAAACCTTCGTAAGCGCCGAGCAACTTGGCCGCATCCGCTGGCAGATCATGCAACGGTCCGTTCTCGCGTTCCATCATGTGCCCGTAAAAATCCGGCGGACGCCGCACGGTCTGGCAGGCGTTGTTGATGATGAAATCCAGCCGCGACCGCGTGTTCAGCAGATGTTTGCAAAACGCCTCCACGCTCGGCGTGTGGCGCAGGTCCAGCCCGAAGATTTCGAGCCGATGGCCCCAGTCTTTGAAATCCGGTTCCGCCGCGTATCGCATGGCTGAGTCGCGTGGAAAACGCGTGCAGACGATCAGTTGTGCGCCGGCGCGCAGCAGCTTGATGCCGGCCTGATAACCGATTTTCACGCGCCCGCCGGTGAGCAGCGCCACGCGTCCGCGCAAATCGGCGGACTCGGTGCGCTTGAAAAAATTTAATTCCGCGCACTTCGGACAAAGTTGGTCGTAGAAATGGTGGATCTGTGAGTAATCCAGTTTGCAGATGTAACAATTCTGCGGCTCGACGACTTCGCGGAAATCGGGATTGTCTTTGATTTCTTCCTGGATGAAATTCTTTGGCGGAAAGACATTCGGCGTGGTGAAGACTTTTTCGCGGCGCAGTTTGCGGATGCCGGTTTCATGGAGCCTGGCGTCATCCTTCTGTTGCTTCTCGGCCTTGCGCTGCTTCACGTTGGCCTTCACGAGCCGACGGCGCTGGGCCACGTCCGGGCAATAAATGTCGCCGGCGGCCTTGAGGAGGCGCGTGCGTTCCTCGACGGAAAGCTGGGCGAGCAGCGCGCGGTTTGCCGCCACCTTTTCGAGAATCTCGGCGGCGGCCTTCAGTTGCTCGACTGAATGAGGTTTGTTCGGGTGCGCGGACATTTATTCGGCCGCGCAGAATAGCAGCGGAAACATGGACGGGCGAATGAAAACGGGAGCGTGGAAGCTTTGGGAAAGAACAAAGCCTGCCGCATCCGAAAGCGCCGCCCAAAACTGCCGTCAAGTTCGACCGCGCGGCGGGGCGGCTAATTTTTGACGCTGTTCAACAGATTCTGCTTCTGCGCGTCCGGCAGCGTGGTGTTGGTCAGCCATTTCGCGGCGGCGGCGGGATCGGTGCGCAGCCAGTCCTGCGCGATGTTCTGGATGGCGTTGTTGCGCTGGTTCGGGTCGGTCAAGGTCTCGGCGAACGGCGCGGCGATTTCCGGATACTGCCAGGCGAGATTGTTGACGTAACTTTGAATGACGCTTTGCTTGGCGTTGTCATCGGGCAGCGTGGAAATCCACTGGCCGGCGGCGGTGGGATCGTTCTGCGCCCAGTTTTGGACGACTGAATTGAGCGCCTGCTGGCGCGTGTCGCCGGTGAAAGCCGCCGCCCAGGTCGCCGCCGCCTGCGGATCGGACTGCGTCCACTCGCCGACGACCGAAAGCGCGGCCTGGTTTTGCGCGCTGCCGGCGGGCAGGCCGGCAACATAAGCCGCCGCCGCCTGCGGATCATTTTGCGCCATGCCGGAAATCATCCCCTGCATGAAGGAATTTTTTGCGTCGCCGGTCGGAAGGCTTTCCAGCGTCGTCCGGGCGGCGGCGGGATCGTTCTGCGCCCACTGCTGCGCGGCGTCCTGCATGAACTGGTTTTGCTGGCTGCCCGGCTGCAGGGTCTGCGCGAATTGCAGCGCCGCCTGCGGATCCTGCTGCGCCCATTGCGAACTCACGGTGCTCAACGCGTTCTGTTTGGCCTGACCGTCCGGCAAACCCTGTGCCCACGCCATCGCGGCGGTCACGTCGGTCTGCGCCCACTGGCTGGCAATGCTACCGATGAAATTGTCGCGCGTCTGCCCCGCCGGCAGCGTGCCGGCAAAATCGGCGGCGGCTTTCGGATCATTTTGAGCAAGCTGCCAGCTCATGCTTTGCAGCGCCTGGCGTTTGGCGTTGCCTTCGGGCAGGGTGTTGACCCAGTCCATTGCGGCGTGCGGATCGGATTGCGCGAGGCTGTTGGCGATCTGGCTGGCGACGTTGTTCTGCATGTTGCCGGGCGGCAGCAGCGCGGCGAGCTTGATCGCCGTCTGTGGATCTTGCCAGGCGAGCGAGCCGACGACGTCCTGTAAAATCTGGTTGCGCTCCGCGCCGGCGGGCAGGCTCTGAACAAAGGCCGCCGCAGCGGTTGGATCCTGCTGTGTCCAGCCGCTGATGATGCTGCCCAGCAGGTCGGTCCGGTTTTTCCCCGCCGGCAGTGAATTGGCGAAGGCCATCGCCGCCTGCGGATCCTGCTGGGACCACTGCTGGCCGATGCGGCTCAAAGCCTGCTGTTTGGCCTGGCCTTCGGGCAATTGCCTGGCATACGCCAGTGCTGACGCGGCGTCATTCTGC
>JAJXXI010000254.1 GCA_021781185.1 bacterium | reverse complement strand
GCTGAAAAAGGCGACGCCAAGGCGACCCTTGCGCTTGATGCCTACGTCGCGAGCGCGCGGCATTGGATCGGCAGCTATTTTTTGCAACTGAACGGAGCGGATGCGCTCGTGTTCACCGCCGGCATCGGCGAGAACCGCAGCGAATTGCGCGCCGCCGTTTGCGCAAACCTGGAAAACCTCGGCATCAAGCTCGACGCCGAGAAAAACGATTCCTGCCGTGCAACTGAAACGATCATCAGCACGGCGGATTCGCGGGTGAAAATTTTCGTGATCCCCACGAACGAGGAACTCGTCGTGGCGCGCGAAGCGAAACGCTTTTTGGAAACCAAGAAAAATTGATTTATCAACAATAACTCCGAACCACCAACCAAAAATAATTATATGCCACAAGCCATTGGAATGATTGAAACCCGCGGACTCGTCGCCCTCGTTGAGGGGACGGACGCCATGCTCAAAGCCGCCAACGTCGAACTCATCGGCCCCATGACGCAGGTCGGCAACGCCCTCGTCACCGCGTGTGTCGTCGGCGATGTCGCCGCCGTCAAGGCCGCCACCGACGCCGGGGCGCAGGCCATCAAAGCCATCAAAGGCGAACTGGTCAGCGTCCATGTCATCGCCCGTCCGCACGCGGACGTGGAAGCGGTGTTGCCGAAGAAAAAGTAATTAACCAGTCAGTAGCCAGTGGCCAGCAGTCTGCGGCAATTGTGCGTGCCGCTGTTTCAACTACCGGCTACGGACTACCAACCACGAACCAACCATGTTCCTCGCCAAAGTCGAAGGCCAGGTGGTGGCCACCAAGAAAGACCCGAACATGTCGGGTCGCAAACTGCTGTTGCTCCGCCCGCAACTCGTGGACGAAAAGGATCCCACGAAATTCCGTCCGGGTCAGAACACGATTGTGGCCGTGGACAGCGTCGGCTGCGGCGAAGGCGAACTGGTCCTGTTCTGCCAAGGCAGCAGCGCCCGCCTCGCCCCCGGCATGAAGGAAGCGCCCGTGGACGCCGTCATCATCGGCATCGTGGACAGCGTGGATGTGTTTGGAAAAGACATTTTCAGCGCGAAAGTGCAGTGATTGAATTATGAGTGCCGTAAACGAAACTTTGATCCGTGACGTGGTGGCGGAAGTGCTGGGCCGTTTGGGCGGAACCGCAACCGTCACCGCAAAATCCTCCCCTGCTCCAGCACCTGCACCAAAGTCGGAATCCTGTGGTTGCAGCGTGAAGAAATCTTCCGCCAGCCCCGCGTTGCGCGGCAAGTTCGGCGTGTTTGCGACGGCGGAAGAAGCCTGTGAAGCGGCGCAGGAAGCCTTTTTGCAGTTGAAGGAAAAGGGCATTGAAGCCCGCCGCAAGATCGAAAATATCGTCAAGTCGCTCGCCGAGAAAAACGCCGAGGCCTGGGGCAAGATTGAATATGATGAAACGAAGATTGGCCGGCTCGACCACAAGATTGCCAAGCTGGGATTGATCAAGCTGGTTCCTGGCGTAGACTGGCTCCGTCCGGACGCGCGCAGTGGCGATCATGGCATCACGCTGGAAGAATACACGCCGTTCGGCGTTGTCGGCGCGATCACGCCCAGCACGCATTCCATTCCGACTTTGAGCGGCAACATCGTCAACATTTGCGCGGCCGGAAATTCCGTGGTCTTTAACGCACACCCCAGCGCCGCACGTTGCGCCGCTGTGGCCGTGCGTGCTTACAACGAGGCGATTTACCGCGAAACCGGCATCGAAAACATCGCGTGCATCATCGAAAAGCCGTCGCTGGATTCCTTCAACGCGCTTTGCAAAAGCGAATTCACCCGTCTGCTGCTCGTCACCGGCGGACCGATGGTGGTGAAGGCGGCAATGCAAACCGGAAAACGCGCCATCTGCGCCGGCCCTGGCAACCCGCCGGTGTTCGTGGACGACACCTGCTGCCTGACACGGGCGGCCAAGGCGATCATTTCCGGCGCGGCGTTTGACAACAATCTGCTGTGCATCGGCGAAAAACAAGTTTTCGTTCTCGACCACGTCGCGGACAAGTTGATGCAAAAGATGTCCGAAAACGGCGCAGTGAAACTGAACCAGTCGCAGTTGGAAAAGCTCACGAAAGCCGCCTTCACCATCACGCCCGGCCAGGGCGGCGGCTGCGCCCACGCTCACACCAACAAGGATTTCATCGGCAAAGACACATCGGTGCTGGCCCAGGCCGCCGGCATCAACATTCCTTCCGGCACGCAGTTGCTCTTTGGCGAAACCGATGCCATGCATCCGTTCGTGCAGGAGGAACAGATGATGCCCATGCTGCCGATCGTCCGCGTGAAGAGCGTCGAGGAAGGCATCGCGCTCTCGCTGCAATCCGAGCACAATTACAAGCACACCGCCATCATCCACTCGCATGACGTGGAGAACATCACGGCCATGGCCCGCGCGCTGGACACGACGTTGTTCGTCAAGAACGGTCCGTCGCCCGCCGGCCTCGGCCTGGGCGGCGAAGGTTATTTGAGTTTTTCAATTGCCACGCCGACCGGCGAAGGCATCACAAACCCACGCACCTTCACACGCGTTCGCCGCTGCGTGATGGTGGATAATTTGCGAATTTACTGAACAACAAAGAACCGAAGCAACAAAGATGAAAACCG
>JAJXXI010000426.1 GCA_021781185.1 bacterium | reverse complement strand
CCAGGCCACACTCGGCTCGCCGCAATTTCAGGGCATGTTCACAACGGCCAATTTTACTCCTTCGCTGCTTTCCGGGCTGACGTATTACTGGCGCGTGGATGAGATTGCCGGGGTCAATACCAACACGGGCACGGTCTGGTCTTTCAAGACCGTCGCTCCCACTGCGGGCTTCACTCTGAGCACGTCGGACATCTCCGGCTCTTCGTCATTCGGCGCGATTGGCAACTGGGTGACCAACGGCACAGCGAATGCCGCGACGACTCCTCCCGGCGCGGGCGGGGCTTACAGCACCGGTCCGTATATTCTCAGAAGTCCGGCAACCGGCGGTCCGTTCACCTTTGTGGGCAGTTCGCTGACCATTTCTCCCGGTGGCTCGCTGTATGACAAGGTGGGCACCGTGACGATGACGGTCTATAATTTGACCAACAATGGGGTGGGGCCGGACAATGCCGTGGGGGGGATCTTCACCTTGTTGGGCAACATGTATGTTCCGATCAGTGGTGGCGGCATGAACACGGGCTCGGGGAATTCGAGCAGCACCGATAATCGCACGATCAGTTGCGGCATGAACCTCAGCGGTCCGGGGGCCTTGACTAATTTCACTGCCGATGCAAACTGGCCAACCCATCCGACCGCGCAAGGCACCGTGATTTTCACCGCCAACAACACCGCCTTTACCGGTCCCCAGGTCGTCATCAACAACACGGTCGTGCAGGCCGGTTCCCAGGCCAACCTCGGCGGAAATCCGGCAAGTTTCAATCCCGCCCAACTCCTGCTCAACAACGGCACGCTCCAGCCGCTGGCCAGTTTTGCGCTGAACAACCCCAACAGCGGCGTTACGATCGGCACCAATGGCGGCTGTTTCAATGTTGCTCCCGGCCTCACGCTGACGATTTCCAATCCCATCGCCGGGGCAGGGGATCTCTTGTGCAACGGCGGCGGCATGGTGCGGATCGCCGGCAACAACAGTGCAACGGGAAATTTGACTGTGAGCAACAGCACGCTGGCGCTGTTGGGCGCTGCCGTTTTTAACAACGCACAATTGTCCGTGGGCAGCGATGCGGTGTTGGATGTAACGGCGCTCAAGGCTCCACTGGCCATCAGCAACCGCATCACGTTGTCGGGAAACCTGGTGACCAGAGTCAATAAAAGCGGTTTTACGTCGTTGCTGGTTGCCAGCAACCTCACTTACGGTGGCACGCTGACCTTGAGCAACAATGGCCCGGCGCTGGCCTATGGCGACACGATCAAATTGTTCAGCGCGTCGAATTATACGGGTGCGTTTGGCGGCCTGATTCCCGCAGTGCCCGGTGCCGGGCTGGTGTGGGACACAAACTGGCTGCCGGTGAACGGCACGATCTTTATTGGGGCGTCGGACACCTCTCTCATCACGCCTCCGCAGATTACAGCGGCCCAGTTGGCCGGCAACAATCTAGTGATGACCGGCACCAACGGCAATGCGCCGGGAACATCCTTCTATACGCTGACCTCCACCAATTTGACGCTGCCCGAGGCCAGTTGGACGATTATTGCCACGAACCTTTTTGGCGCCGGTGGTTCTTTCAATTGCACAAACCCGGTCAACTTCGGCATGCCGGGGCAGTTTTTCATGATTCGTCTGCCGTAAACAGTTTATCGTTTAACCCCAACCATGTTCCAAGCCATGCGAGACGTTGCGTCAACAAAAGCCGGTTTCAAACAGCCATTGGCAATTGAAGCCGCCGCCGGAGGGCTGAGAATAAAGGTCAATACTAACATGAAGATTTCCGCAATCACATTACCTGTGAACCAAGTGCCGCCCTCTTTCATCCGCAAAGCTTCGGTGACCGCAAAAAGGCAGTTCCCGTTCCTTTGGATTTTTGCGCTCATGTGTTTACTTCAACTTTCCGTGCCGGCCGCACAGCCTGAACGGATCATCAGTGCGGACATTCATGCTGTGAAAGGCCCGCGTTCAATGGCTTGGCAGGATTGCGTGGGCGCGGGGCGGGTCGCGGAAGGTTTGCGGGGCACGTGGCGGCAGCAGCTTGAGGAGTGCAAGGCAGACATCGGCTTCAAATACCTCCGCATGCACGGCCTGCTGGAGGATGAACTCGGTGTTTATTCCGAGGACGCTGAGGGTCACGCGCACTACAACTGGATGTATATTGACGACGTTTACGACTATCTGCTCTCCATCGGGGTGAAGCCGTTTGTCGAACTGGGATTCATGCCGAAGGCGCTCGCCTCCCGTCCGCAGACGATCTTTTGGTGGCAAGGCAACGTCACGCCGCCGAACGACTACGCCAAATGGGACGCTCTCATTACCGCGCTGGTGAAGCATTGGACGGCTCGCTATGGAGCCGATGAGGTTAAAACGTGGCGCTTTGAAGTCTGGAACGAACCGAACCTCAGCCTGTTTTGGCGTCCGGCACCAGATGCGAACGACACCGTCCGGCGTGACGCTTATTTCAAGCTTTACGAGCACACAGCCAGGGATGTGAAAAGCGTCAGCACGGATTACCTCGTCGGCGGTCCCGCTGGGGCTGGTCCGGCCTGGACGAAACAGCTCGTTGATTTCTGCCAGCAGAAAAATGTTGGGCTCGATTTCATCAGTTTCCACTCTTACGGTCTCGGCGGTGGCC
>JAJXXI010000616.1 GCA_021781185.1 bacterium | reverse complement strand
TGGTGTCGCCTTTGCCATCGGCTCCGTGGCATTTGGCACAATGTTCAGTGTAAACAGCCTTGCCGTCGGCGGCAAAGACGCTGGTGGTGAGGGCAAGCGCGAACGCCGCCGGAATTGCGAGGAGTGTGAGTTTTTTCATAAGCTTCACTCAAACATCACATATTTTATGAGATTTATCTAATCAATTCTTGCCAGAGGTTTGGCTTGGATTGGCGGGTTAAAACGGATTCTCGTTTGCAATTCCCCGGCAGGTGGCGCAGCTTTCAGCCACCATGAAATGCGCCGTCCATAAGGCTGAAGCCATTGCGGTTTGCATTTATTGCGGACGCGCGTTGTGTGCGGAATGCGTCCAACCGGGTGCCGCGCAACGCATGGTCTGCTCTGAAAACTGCGCCGCCGCCCTCACGCGCGCCGACCAGGCGATGGCGGCAATCTTGCGGAAGATCCTGCAAAGTGCCCGGGCCAGTGCGTTTTATTCGTATCTCTGCGGCGGGTTATCGGCGGGAGGCGCGGCAGGGGCGTGGTTCTATCTGCCCGTGCCGTTTCTGGTCTGGTTTTGCGCCGGCTGCAGCCTGGTTTTCATTGCGTCAGGAATCTGGTTTGGCCGGATTGCGCGCAATCAGGATTCAGCCCGGTAAAGTCACTCCACCTTCGCTGCGGCAGCTCGTGCCAGCTTCGCTTTTTCCAAAGCGGCTTGCTGCTGGTGCAGGCATTCGCTGCAAATGCCGTGCGTCGTTGGCGTATCAAAACCCTGGCGCATGAATTCTTCCAGTGGCATCCACCGACCCTGATAATTAATCCGCCGGCACCAGGAACAAACCCGCATGAACTTTTCCAGATAGCGAACACGCTCCATGATCCTACGGGTCGAGGTGCTGACGAGAAACCAGACCGTCAACACCAGCAACATGTTCAGCGTGGTGCGGTGATACAAAAACGCGAAGGGGTGATCGGACAAGATCAACCCGGGCAGTTGGGTCAGATCGTTCAAATAGGAGATGAACAAAATCCCCAAAAACCCCAGGTTTTGGTATAAGACTATCCTCGTTAGCTGCGAATTCTTTTTCATACGTCAAAAGATGATTCGCGGAAGGTATCACGTGCCCCCAACACTCCTGCCGCTCGTCGTCCCACCACTAAAAAAGACTGCATGAAACATGCCACTCCTTTTTCAAGACTCGCAACCTCTCACACGTCCTAAAAACATGCAAAAAAATATTTTCAAAACGCTTCATTCTACTTGGATTCGGGCAGGGAAACACCCACTTGGCTTCCCTGAGAGGTTCCCAAATCCGGATGATAACGCATTAGGACTGTCGCGGTTCAGAGAAATTCGCGCCCGACAGTTGCCAGGATTCGTGCGGGCTGACAGGACGAGGGCAAGTCTGGAATTTCGTTTCCACAAACATGACAGTGGCGTGAACGTCTTTCCGCACCTTTACCTTGCGGAAGTGGAAATCTTTCACCGCCGGCGCGATGCGGTTCGGCGAACAAATGAATGGAATCAGAGCATTCACTCCCGCGTGTTTCCACATGTCAGCAAACATCATCTCTGGACGAGTGAGGCCACGCTGATGGGCATGGTTACGAGCGCGGACAGATTGGGGAGCGTCAGGTGCATTCGTTGCTACCATTTATGGCTACAAAAGTGCTTCGGCGGCTGGAATATCTATGGCGGCTACGGCATCAACCCTGACACCGGTTCGGTCATTGATTTCAGCAAACATCAGCCTCTGCTTTTTTCCGCCGGACACTCGCTTGGCGGTCCGACGGACTTTCAAGCCTGCATCGCCTGGCATTCACCTTCGGCCCGAAAGTCTCCCATTCATTGGGCAACTGGCTCAGCCACCGCTGAGCTTGGCCCATTCATTCAACCGCAAAACATTCCGGTTCGCGGCGTCCGGCGGCGTCCATTTTCTGAGAGAAACTTCGTTCAGACAACCGGCGGGGCGAAAGTTTTGCGTCTTGACCAAACCGGCCCCGACTGACAGGCTCCTTGCTTGGATAATTTTGGTTCAGTTTCTTCGCAGGACGTTCAACGGAGGCTGCGGGTTTAAATTGCAAAACCCGTTCAGCCCGCCCCAGTGAATGGGTTGGCGGCTCACGTCGCCGGCTCACAAAGCCCCGCATGCAAGGGCCTGATAAACCCAAGCCACGAACCAATTAACGACAGCCCCGGTCGGTTTGAGCCTCAATTGGGCGTTTCCCGTGCGAATGCAGATTTTTTGTATGTTCAAACGAATTTGGATTAAAGAGATTCCAGACATTGAAGAGGGCGCCACATTTCTCCGAAAATGGGGATTCATTGGCATTTTGATCGGCATTGGTGCGGGAGTGGGGGCACTGGCCTTTATCCAACTCATCCACGTGGTGAACCATTTCCTGCTGGTAAAGATTGTGGGATACACCCCGCCGCTGGCGGGCGGTGAAGGCGGCACCATTGATTATATTTTCCACATGGCCCGGCCCTGGCTGCTGCCGATCGTCACCGGGTCAGCCGGTCTGGCGGGCGGATTCCTCGTCTGGAAATTTGCGCCGGAAACGGCGGGCATCGGCACGAATGCCGCCATCCGGGCCTTTCACAACGGAGAACCCGTCAAATTCCGGACCTCCATTTTCAAGC
>JAJXXI010000135.1 GCA_021781185.1 bacterium | reverse complement strand
CAAGGTTGGCGCGGCCCATTTTCAGGCCGAGCTTTTCCGCCATCGCCTTGGCTGCAGGGGTGAACATGGAGGGGGCGGGCGCGCTCATCTGGCCTCCTTTAGTTTGGCCGCCGCCGCGTCGAGTTCGACCAGCGCCTGTTTCAATTCCGCCTCACTCGGCACGCCGTGATGCCATTTCGCCACGTTTTCCATGAAACTGACGCCTTTGCCTTTCACTGTGTTCGCAATGACGCAAGTTGGTTTTCCCCTTTCGGCGGGCTTGCTCAACACCTCGGTCAACGCGGCATAATCATGGCCGTTGACCACTTTGACGGCCCAGCCGAAGGCGCGCCATTTTTCGTCGAGCGGCTCGTTGCTCATCACGTCGCGGGTGTGACCGGTGATCTGGAGCGTGTTGTGGTCAATTATGGCGGTCAGGTTGTCCAGCTTGTAATGCGCGGCCGCGAGGCCGGCTTCCCAATTTGAACCCTCAGCAAGTTCGCCATCGCCCAGCAGGGTGAAGACGCGATACGACGCGGCATCCATTTTCCCGGCAAGCGCCATGCCGATGCAGATGGGTAGCCCGTGGCCAAGCGCGCCGGTGTTCATTTCAATGCCGGGAATGTGCCGCGTCGGGTGGCCGACATAATGCGATTGATAATGGCAGATCGTTTTCAAATCCGCTTCGGGAAAAAATCCACGATCGGCCAGCACCGCATACAGCGCCTCGACCGAATGACCTTTGCTCTGGACGTAACGATCACGCGTCGCGCTTTTGAACGTGTCGGGTGACACATTGAGGATGCGGTTGTAAAGCACATTCAAAATGTCGAGGCAGGAAAGCCCGCCGCCGGTGTGGCCCGCGCCCGCGCCGACGATGGCTTCAAGCGTCATCCTGCGAAGGCGGACGGCTTTGAACCGGAGTTCTTTGTCAGTCATGAAATTTTAACTGGAGATAACAGAGAAACGGGACGCCGGAAAAATGCATGTCTGGCGGTTCAAATACATCTCTGTTTGCTTTGTTTGCTTCGGTTCAATCTTTGTGATGCTCAACGTCCCAGCCAAAATAGTTTTCAAACGCCTCGGCCAGAATCTCCGCGCTGCGGGAAACAGTCATCACTACATGGTGTTCGAAGCCTTGCTGGCAGACATGGCGGAGGACTTTTTGCAGGTTTGGCACATGCGCCACGGCGCGGTTGCCGAAAGTGTCGAGCTGGTCGTTCGTGAGTTCGCCTTCGCCGACGTAGCAGCGGATTTTGCCCTCGGCATCGGCGGTGGTGATGCGACCGTAGGTCAGCGGGCCGGCGGGCGTGCGACCGTCGAGCGCGCCGTAGGTGTTTTCCACGCCGAGAATGCTGCCGAGGATCGGCGCGTTGGAAATCTTGATGTCAGGCAGGAAGCTTTTCGCCCAGTTGCCGCAGTGGAAGAGCACACACTTGTCGTCGTCGTCCGCGTAATTGTTGTTCCAGTCCACGAGCGCGGCGGGCGTGTTGCCGGCGAGCTGCATGGCATGCATGGTGAGCACGCCCGTGACATCCACTTCGCAGGCACTGGGCAT
This sequence comes from bacterium, assembly GCA_021781185.1. Classification (GTDB taxonomy): domain Bacteria; phylum Verrucomicrobiota; class Verrucomicrobiia; order Limisphaerales; family UBA11358; genus UBA11358. The sequence continues at coordinate 1,089 of JAJXXI010000135.1, read as the reverse complement.
GAACTTTTCGCTCATCATGCTCATCAAGGTGCAGACGTTGCAGCCGTAATTTTCCTGCACGCTCGTCCAGCATTGGATGGCGGTGGCATCAAGGTGATTGGCATCCATCCAGTCGGTGAGCACCACGCCCATCTTGGCCATCTGCAACAGCTTTTCCGACGGCACGCCGGGCGCGGGCGCGTAGCCGGTGATTTCGGCGAGCTTGGCTTTGACGGCGGCGGCCTGGGCGTCGAGCTTGGTCGCCTTGCCGAGAATTTCCGAAAGGTCCACCGTCGTGACGCTGATGCCGTGGCGTTCGAGAATTTTCTCCGAGTAGCGCACGGTGTTGAACGCGCCGGGCCGCGCGCCGACCGCGCCGAGCCGGACGCCGCGCACGCCATTCACCACGCGGCAGACGCCGAGGAACTTCTGCACGTCCGCCTCAAAGCCGGCCGAGTTCGGATGCGAAACGTGCTTGCTGGTGAGTGAGAATTTAATCCCCGCTTGCACGAGATTATTGGTGACGGAAATCTTTCCGCAAAAGGCGTCGCGCCGGCGTGCGGGCGAAAGCTGCTTGAGATCGTCCGGATAACCCTGAATCAGGACCGGAATGTTCAGTTTCGCCATCTTCAGCGTGTCGGCCACACCTTTTTCATCGCCGAAATTCGGCAGGCAGACGAGCACCCCGTCAATTTCATCGGCATGCTTGCGGAACAGCTCGGCGCATTTGCGGGCATCCGCGTGCGTCTCGACGCCGCCGAGCTTGGAATCCGATTCGCCGAGCTGAATGGCCTTGATGCCAAGTTTGGTCAACAGTCTGGCCATGTCTGCCCGGGCCTCCGCGACCAGTTGGTCCGGGAAAAAATCGCGGTTGCCATAAATGACGCCGAGGGTCGGCGTGGTGTCTTGAATGTTCTTCATGATTGGAAATGTGTCTGCCCAACAGAAACCCATTTGCGGCGGCCGGATGCAAGCGGTTTCAGGCGGTTTGGCAATTTCATCAAATAGTTTGGCGTTTCCAATATGACCGAAAGCGGTAGAATCAGGTAAAAGTATTCGTCTCCAAACATTACTCAATGCGTGTGCGCTGTCTAAAACTAAATTTGATCT
>JAJXXI010000342.1 GCA_021781185.1 bacterium | reverse complement strand
TTAATTCATTCCTGTTTCAAGCAACTGTCCGTTCTGGAATGGAGAAACACTGTCAGCCCCGTGTGTGAACAGGAACAACGGCGCGCAGAAAACATCTTTGGCGCTGACCGCAGACAGCGTCCCTTGAGCACCACTTTGACGCGTGAAGCACCCCGTAATCCCCGTGACCATTGCGAAAACCCAGAGCTTTCTCCTCAAGTGGAGGCCGGCCGCCAAATGTGGAAGCCTGGTCTTTTCAAAAAAGGGATTGGCACGGTGGACTCTATTGAGGAGGAACGGTTGAGGATAAAATCACCGTGACACGGCTCATCTTGCGGACCAGCGGTTTCTTTTTCTTCTTCTTTTGTAGGTCATCGCCGCTGGCATTGCTGGCCACTTGCTGCTGGGCCTGGTCGCTGGCGGTGCCAGCGGCGCTTTGGCTGGCGCTGGTGGCGGTGGCGGAAGTTCCCAGTGTTGACTGGGCGGTTCCGCCATTAACCGAAACATTTTGTCCCAGCAACGAGGCGGAGACGCCTCCCGCTCCAGATGCGTTCACGCCAGTGGCCCCAATAACGGTGCCGGACACCGTGCCGCCAGCCGAAAGATTGGCGGTGCCGCCCGAAAGCACCGTGCCGCTGAAACTCTGCGCGGCATTGACTGTGGAGTTCTGCCGGGAAATCACCAGCCCGGTGATGTTGCCGTTGGCCGAAAGATTGACCGTGCCGCCGATCACGCCGGAATTACCCAGGTCAATGTTGCCCACATAACCCAGGTCCTTGGATCCGGCCGAAAGCGTGATGGTGGGTCCCGCAGAAATGTTGCCATTGAGCGCCTCCTGCAAAATGCCACCCTGGCTGGCATAAATACTACCCCGGTCGGCAATCACTGTGATGTTGCCCGGAACCGTGGCGCTGCCCGGAACTGCGGCGGCGTTGACCAGAGTTTGAGCCACAATGCCATTGGCATACACATACTCGAATGGCTGAGCCAGCGAGGTGGCCAGCGGCGAAAATACGTTGACCGGAATCGCCACGTTGCCGCCGCTGCCGGCATTCACATCGCCGATGAGCGACTCAATGAGGATATTGCCCCCGTTGAAGGTCGCAATCCGGGAGCTGTCAATGTTGATGTTGCCTTGCGCCGTCACATTGACATCGCCGCCGCCCGAGGTGTAAATCCCCAGACCGAGATTGTTCCGGCTCATGATTTGCGCTTCGAACTGCACCAGATATTGCGATCCCAAATCCATCGAGCCGCCGGTGCTGAGGATATTCACATTGCCGCCGCCCAGCGCGGCGATGGTGGAACTGGGCATCTCCAGACTGGTCACGGTTGCGGACGGATCCTGCGCCACGGTGACGTTGATCGTCGCCCCCGGCTGGGTTTGCAGCAGCGTTTTCAGGTTTGAATAATCCACCCCCAACAAACTGCCGTCGCCCAGTGAGAGGATTCCGTAGGCATTGCCGAGTGAAATGGAGCTGGCCTTCACATCAAACGCACCGGTGCCACCGACGACATAACCGCCGCTGGCGCTGCCCAGAGCGGGCGCTCCCTGAGATGCCGCATAAAGTTCCTGAATCTTGGTGGCGTCAACCCAGTTGTAAGTGTCAGTCACGAAATGTCCGCTGGCGTCCACCAGCGGATTGCCATCGGGTCCGTAGCGCACCACGGTTAATGGCTGGCTCAAGGCGCTCAAAACATTGGCCGGCATGGAACCAATAAACGTCAGCCGCTTGGTGGTCGGATCGTAGGCGAAACTAGATTGCAGGGAATTGCCGAACAAACGCACCTGGCCGAGATAGCTCGCATACTGCGACGGATCCGTGCCGGCGGGAATTTGCAGGCTGGCCACCAAGGCCGGGTCCACCGCCAAGGTCAAGGCTGTCTGCCAGTTGTTGACGGCGTCGAGCGGCAAATCACTGGCCGGCAAATTTTGAATTCCCTGATCCAGGGAGACGTAGTTAAAGGAACCCGGGTTGGAAATTTGCCCCTTCACGTCAATCGAAGTCACGTCGCCGGCATTCACATTTTCACCGTAAAAACCACAATTGATCATGTCTCCGCCAACGGACAACTGCGTCTGTTTGGAGGTCTGTAGAACCACGTTCTCCATGTTGCCATCAATGTTGATCAGCACCGGGACCGTGTTGCCCGTCATCACCGGGGTGACGGCGTGATCGGCATCGCTAAATGGCTGGGCCCCGGAATTCGCCTTGAACCAATGCGTTTGCGCGCTGTCCGACATTAGCAATTTGTAAACGGAGCCGGCCAGACCGCCGCTGGAGAAATTGCCGCCATCCGTGGTGGTGATTTGCAGGCCGCCCAAGGCGGATGGGAAGAGGGTGAAATTGTTTTCCAAAACAACCCCGCCGGAACCGGCGGAAATGCTCAACGACGGCGGCAGCAGCACGGGCAGATAACTGACGTTGTTGACAATCGTGTCGCTGGTGCGCGGCAGGCTGGAGCCGGTGAGATATACGCCGTCGCCCGCCACGAGATTCACCGCCGCCGCCGGATTGTAGTCAAAGTAGTGTTTGGCGGTAGTGGCCGTGCCCAGAGTGTTAAAAACGCCGTTCGGATTGCGCACCTCCTGGAGGTATATGTTGCCGTTCAGCGCGTCCAGATTCCACGAACCGGTCGCCAGGCTTAACG
>JAJXXI010000557.1 GCA_021781185.1 bacterium | reverse complement strand
TTTAGAAAAAGGAAGGACGGCGCTGACGGCACTTCACCCACATTGCCATCGTAAACTCACCCAGATTTACGACCCCAATTGGGCACAAACACGGCACTTCTTACGACGGCACTGCGGCACTTAACACTTAAAGGCAAAGCCTCCGTGCTGGAGGCTTGCCGGTTTTGGGCCAAGAAAAACGACATCGATTTGCCACACGTCTCGGTGGCTGACGCGGTGAAAGAATTTAAGCTGCAATGCGAGGCCGATGGAAAATCAAAGGTGAGGCGGAAAGAAATTCAAACGGTAATGGACAGCTTCGCGATTGCCTTCAATGATGAGATTCAAAATCTGGAGCCAAAAATGATTTCAGATTATTTGACGGGGTTGACCGTGGCCGAGCGCACGCGGCGGAATTATCGGAACATCATCGGGTATTTCAACCGCTGGCTGGTCTTGCGCGGTTATCTGGCGAAGGGAACCGATCTGCTGGATGGCGTGCAAAAATATTCGGCCCGGCTGCATGGTGAAATCACCACCTACACGGCCGATGAAATGCGCCGACTGATTGCCGCCGCCGATAAGCGGATTTTGCCACTCATCGTCATCGGTGGTTTTGCCGGCTTGCGCCACGCCGAGATTCAGCGGCTCGAATGGGAAGACATTGACCTGGCCGAAGGCTTCATTGAAGTCAAAGCCCACAAGGCAAAAACCAAAACCCGACGGATCGTGCCGATCAAAGAAAATCTAAAGGCGTTCCTACTCAAATTGGAGAAGAAGAGCGGGAATGTGGTGACGGTCAAGAACACGAGCAAAGAATTGGGTATTACGGCGACCAAGACAGCCGACGAAGCCAACGGCGTCGAGGCGCTGGAATGGAAACACAACGCGCTTCGGCACACCTATATTTCCGCCCGCGTGGCCGAGTGCGCGGATGTTTCCCGTGTGGCGGATGAGGCGGGCAACAGCCCGCAGATCATCCGCACGAATTATTTAAAGCGGATGCGGCCGACGGCGGCGGCGGAGTGGTTTGCAATCATGCCGACAGAATCCAGGATAGCATCCAAGTGATGGGTGACTATTTCTTTTTTTTGGATTTTGGTTTTAAATTAATTGGCTTTGATTTAGAAAAACGGTTCACGATCACTTGGCCTTCATCATTGAGATAAACACTTTTAATATTTTGCGCTTTGAGTTCCGCCTCGGAATAAGGTTTTAACCCACTTGCGGCGATCTTCTTTTTTTCTTCCAGGTCCAAGACATCGCAAAACCCTGGAATACTTTCCAGCCAAGAAAGTGGTTTGTCCTTTTTCGCTTCTGCCTCAAGATTTGGACGTTTGTTGAAGTAAATTGCATTGCGGTCGGCTTCGATCACGTGGAATTGCTTTTCCAATTCGTCAAAAGCTTTCGAAAGTTTGTAGACACAAAGATCCATTTCGTCGTTGATATAGGCTCGAATGAGGAGGGCGTGAAGCCGCTCAATAATTTTTTCCTGATAATATATGGCCACTTCATTTTCCATTGTCGGAGTTTGTCTAATATGATTAACGGCCTGAAATTCCTCAAACGTTGCCTTGGTGTAGGCCTTCCCATTGGTATCAATTGGTGGCTTGGAGACGTCGTTATTCAATAGCCAGGCGAGATTGATTCCGGTCTTGATTGAAGCCAATCCCGCAAGCTTCTCGCTCATTTTTAATTTACCCAATTCGATCGCCTGAATGGTCGGGGCCGAACAATGTAGGACGTGCGCCATTTCCTTTTGGGTCAAGCTAATACGGCACGGCGAAACTCATCATGTCGAACTTGCAACGTCCGCGCTGTAATTTTCTGCGCAAACGAGCCACAAAATGTTTAAACAACCGCAAATCATCCGGGAGTATTTCAGAACGCGGGTGGATGGTAGGCAGGGATGAAGCGGTGGACATCAAATCAATCCTCTCGGTGCGGCTCATCACCGGACGCAGCCGATCCTGAATATCGGTCTTCAGGGCAGCCAATTGATCAAAGGAGGGCGCCTTTGCGAGAATCTCGCCGCCAAATTCCCGCAACGCCTTTTCGATTTTTCCGGGTTCCTTGCTTTGCGGCCCAAACAGAAAAGTTATCAGTTCAAAAAACTCCTTGTGAGGAGAGAAACCCTCGCGCTCTTGCTGCCGCGTAGAATACGGGCGATATGGCGTGGCGGATAGAAGCAGCAGCGCGGGATCGCTGCGTTTAATTCCCCCTCGCAACGCCAGCGTGAGTGGATCGGGCACAACGGCCGGCTTGCCTGGCTTTGGCAGCGGATCAATCAGGAGCTCACGGAATTTTTGAAACTCATCAAAAATGATGAGGTCCGGCTGCACGCTCCGGAGTGCCGCCAGAGCGAGAGCCGTGCGCAAGCTCCCCATGAGGCGAGATCTGGTGTGCTGATTGATGGTCTCGGCAATGGAACCCGCGTCCACCCTGGGCAGATTCAGGATTTTGTCGCCAGCGAGGGCGTCGAGAAAAGCATCCTGAATATCACGGATGCGCGAAATGCCCATGAGCAAGGTGGCCGCAGCCGTCGGCGAGACGGACACCCGGTTGTGGCGGATGCTCTTCCGGCAGGTGGATGCCGCCTACGCCGAGGCCGATTTCAGCAATGTCTGCTGTGTGGGCGTGGATGAAATGAGTGTGC
>JAJXXI010000429.1 GCA_021781185.1 bacterium | reverse complement strand
CACCGTGCCCTACTTTTTCACCGGCCGCCGGATCGAATTCAACGGCCAGCCGTGCCTGGTCGGCATGGGCGTGGACATCACGGCGCGGAAACAGGCGGAACAGGAGCTGCGCCGGGCCCAGGCCAGCTTGGACGTGGTGCTGGAAAACTTGCGCGAAGGATTGATCATCGCCGATGCGGACGGAAAATTATTTCGCTGGAACGCCGCCGCGTTGCGCATGTATGGATTTAATGAGGCGAAGCATAGCCAGGTTCATCTCGCCGCGCTGCGGCATGTCTTCGAGCTTTCCGGGATTGACGGCGGCGTGCTGCCGCCGGATGAATGGCCGTTTGCGCGCGTGCTGCGCGGCGAGACGGTGGCGGGAATGGAATTACGGATCCGCCGGCGCACGGACGGCTGGGAACGCATCTTCAGTTATGCCGGCGCGCAAGTGTCCCATCCGGAGGGACAGACCATTTCTTTTTTGACGGTGCAGGACATCACCGAGCGCAAACAGGCGGAACTGGGCTTGCGTGAAATTCAAGGGCAACTGGAAGCGGTGGTGGAAAATTTGCGGGCCGGCCTGGTGATTGCCGATCCCGACGCCACGCTGCTGCGGTGGAACCCGGCGTCCCTGCGCATGCTTGGCTTTGAAGACGTGGTGGAAGGCCGCCGGCGCCAGCGCGAATTTGACCGCATCTTCGAACTGCTTACCCTGGACGGTGCTCCTTTGCCGCCGGAACAATGGCCGCTGGCCCGGACCCGGCGCGGCGAGGACATTCAAGATTTGGAACTGCGCGTGCGGCGCGCGGGCGAGGACTGGGAGCGCATCATCAGTTACTCGGGCCGGCGCGTGGCTTATGCCGGCGACCAGTTGCTGGCGTTTCTAACCATGCTCGACATCACGGAGCAGAAGCAGTCGGAGATGGCGCTAAAGGTGTTGAACCAGACGCTGAAACTCGAAGTCAGCGTGCGGACGGCGGAATTGGAATCGGCCCTGGCGCGCGCGGAAGCCGCCGACCGGCTGAAGTCCGCGTTTCTCGCCACGATGTCGCACGAATTGCGCACGCCGCTGAACTCCATCATCGGGTTCACCGGCATCGTGCTCCAAGGACTGGCGGGCCCGTTGAACGAAGAACAAACCAAGCAGTTGGGCATGGTGCGCGGCAGCGCGCGGCATTTGCTGGAATTGATCAACGACGTGCTGGACATTTCCAAGATCGAGGCGGGCCAGTTGGCCATCCGCGCCGAGCCGTTTGATCTCACGGCGTCACTGGAGCGGGTGGCGGGACTGGTCAAACCGATGGTCGCGCAGAAGGGTCTCACGCTCGTCGCCGATTTTCCGCCCGGCTTGGGCGAAATGGTCGGCGACCGGCGGCGCGTGGAGCAAATTCTGCTCAACCTGCTCAACAACGCCACCAAATTTACCGAGCATGGCAACGTGAGGTTCACGGCGCGGCTGGCAGCGGATGATCAGACGGCACCCGATACCGCCGCCCGGACGTCCGTGCGTTTGTCCGTGGCCGACACCGGGATTGGCATTCGTCCCGAAGATTTGGCCGCGTTGTTCCAGCCGTTCCGGCAACTCGACACCGGCCTGACCCGCCAGCACGAGGGCACCGGGCTGGGCCTCGCCATCTGCCGCCGGCTGGCGGAGTTGATGGGCGGTCACATTTCAGTGCACAGCCAATGGCAACACGGCAGTGAATTCACCGTGGTGCTGCCCCTGCATCAAACCAAAACCCATCCATGCGACGCCACCTCCTCCTGATCGAAGACAACGAGCAAAACCGCTATCTGGCCACGTATTTGCTCGCCTTGCGCGGGCACCGGATCACGCCGGCGATCACCGGTCCGGAGGGCATTAAACTGGCCCGCGAAGAGACGCCCGACCTGATATTGCTGGACATCCAACTGCCCACGATGGACGGTTACAGCGTGGCCCGCGCCTTGCGCGCGATCGAGTCGCTGCGGCAGGTGCCCATCGTGGCGGTGACTTCCTATGCCATGATGGGCGACCGGGAAAAGGCGCTGGCCTCCGGCTGCAACGGTTATATTGAAAAACCGATCAATCCCGAAAGCTTCGTGGCCGAGGTGGAAGCTTTTTTCAATCCCCCGAAAAAAGAAAAAGGAACTGTATGACGCGCGTCCTCATCATTGATGACAAGGAGGAAAATCTTTATTACCTCCAGGCATTGCTCACCAGCCACGGCTGCGTGGTGGAATCGGCGCATCATGGCGCCGAAGCGCTGGTCAAGGCGCGGCAGCATCCGCCGGATGTCGTCATCTCCGACCTGCTGATGCCGGTCATGGACGGCTACACGCTGTTGCGCCATTGGAAGGCGGACGCGCGGCTCAAGCAAATTCCGTTCATCGTTTATACCGCCACCTACACCGAGCCGGAAGACGAACGGCTGGCGCTGAATCTGGGCGCGGATGTTTTTATTCTCAAGCCGGCCGAGCCGGAGACGTTCATCAAACGTCTCCGTGAAGTGCAGGCAAAAGCGGCGGCTTTCCTTCCCCCGGCGGCGCAACTGAATGGCGGCGACGAAAAGGAATTGCTGAAAACCTACAGCGAAACGCTCATCCGCAAACTGGAGGAGAAAACCCTGCAACTGGAGGAGAGCAACCATGCGCTGCGGCAGGATATTGCCGAGCGC
>JAJXXI010000481.1 GCA_021781185.1 bacterium | reverse complement strand
CCGGCGCGTGGGCCGGAATTGTCGCGACGTTTGCCCATCTGCCGCCGGATTTGCGGCGGCGGATTCACCGTGCCGTGGCGGCGGGGTTGCAGCCCGGGGGCGTTTTCATTCTCGAAGCCTACACGCCGGCGCAACTGGCATTCGGCACCGGCGGCCCCAAATCATTTGAGTTGCTCATGACATTGGCCGGGCTGCGCGAGGAATTATCCGGCCTCGAATTGCTCATCGCCCGCGAAGTGGAACGCGACGTGACGGAAGGCGACGGCCACACCGGTCGTGGTGCCGTGGTGCAGATTCTGGCCCGGCGGAACTGAAACGGTAACGGCACCTGTTTGAAATGTAACTGCGCGGATCCGGCTCTCTCCGGCTCTCTTGACCATGGGGCATCACCCGGTGCATTGCTGCTGTCGTGCAGGCGTTGTTGTTCGGCTTTTTTCATTTGACGTTGCAAAGGCGGTTCGGATTTCATGCGGTCGGATTAGAAACTTCTAATGTTCGCTTAAACGATTCCCAACGGTCAGTCCGGCATACTGCCGCCGATATGAAAAATTATTTCATCGCACTCATCGGTGCCGCAGTCATTGCGGCAGTCACTCCTGCGCAGGCGGAAGTCTCGCAGCAGACCCTCGACAACCTGAACGCCGCCTTCCAGGGCGAATCCAACGCGGCCCACCGCTACGAAGCCTTCGCCAAGCAGGCCGACGCGGACGGCTACGCTTATGTGGCCCATCTTTTCCGCGCCGCGTCCAAGGCGGAATCCATTCATCGCGAAGCCCACAAACAGGCGATCCTCGCATTGGGCGGGAAAGTTCAGGACTTCAAGCTGGATGAAGTCAAGCCGGGCACCACGGCGGAAAATCTCCAGGCCGCCATCAAGGGCGAAAGTTACGAACGCGACACGATGTATCCCGAATTCCTCAAGCAGGCCAGGAAGGATGGAGCCAAGGAGGCTGTGCGGACTTTTGTTTATGCCCAGAAGGCTGAAAAAGAACACGCCCGGCTTTATCAGGCCGCCCTCGATAATTTGGACAGCAAACAGGCGAACGTAACATTCTACGTCTGCAAGATCTGCGGTTTTACCACCACCGCCCTGCCGGACAAGAATTGTCCGTCCTGCCGGGAACCGGTGAGCAATTACGAAGAGGTTGGCTGATTCGCAATCGTCATCATTTAAAACCAATTGTGAGGTAATTATGCCTGCCATCCCCGACCCATTGCACCCGGCGATCATTCACTTCCCGGTCGTGCTGATCCTGCTGGGAACCTTCGTGGCGTTTGCCGCAGTTTTCTGGCGCAAGAACCATGTGCCAATCCTGGCCGCAGCCATGCTCACGTTTGGCGCGCTCGGTGCGTGGGTCGCGGTGGAAACCGGCAAATCCGACGGCGGCCTGGTGGAAAACCTGTCGCCCCAGGGCGAGGCCTTGCTGGACGCACACGAGAACTGGGGCAAGCGCACGCTGGCCATTGCCGTCATCGCGGCAGTGGCAGCCATCGCTTCAATTGCCTTGTTTCGTTTCCCGCGGTTGGCGCGGGCGGCGGCGGTGGTGGCCGCCCTGGTCGCCGGCGCGGCCAGTTACGGGATTTATGAAACCGGCCACCGAGGTGGCGCACTGGTGTTTCGTCACGGAGCCGGCGTGGATATTATCACCGCCAACCAGCCGGCTGAGGATGCGGCGGACATCACTCCGCCACCGAAACTTGTGGCGGAGGGAAATCACCCGGAGGAATGAGCGGGTCGCTTTGGACTTTTCTCAAGAGCTAGTTGGTGGCAGCCTGTCGAGTGAAAGGACAGCCTGCGCTGCCATGAAGATTTTGCTCGCCGAAGACGACCTGAAACTGTTGCGTCACCTTGCCGCCGGACTGCGCGAAGCCGGACACACGGTGGACTGTGCGCAGGACGGTGCCGAGGCCCGTTGGGCGGCTGAAAACAGTGAATACGACGCGCTGGCGCTCGACATCATGATGCCACAGCTTGATGGGGTGACACTGGTGCGAGGTTTGCGGCGGCGTGGCTTGACGGCTCCCATCATCTTCATTACCGCCCGTGGCGAAGTGCGTGACCGCGTGGCCGGACTGGACGCCGGCGCGGACGATTACCTGGTCAAACCCTTCTCCCTGGATGAATTGCTAGCCCGCCTGCGGGCACTGGCCCGTCGTCAGCGTGGCGGGACAACGCACCTGTTGCGCGTCGGCGATCTGGAACTCGACCTGACGTCGCACACCGTGCGGCGCGGTCAGCAGGAGATTGAACTGACCAATCGCGAGTTTGCCTTGCTGGAGTTCCTTGCCCAAACCTCCCCGAAGACAGTTTCCAAAACGGCGATTGTGGAATACGTCTGGGACCAGCACTTCGACGGCGGCACCAATGTGGTCAATGTCTATATCAACTACCTGCGCTCCAAGATTGACCGTCCGGGCGAACCCTCGCTCATCCGCACCGTGCGCGGAGTCGGCTTTGCGCTCGCAGCCCCCGACGCATCATGAAATCCCTGCGCTGGCGCCTTACGCTCTGGTTCGCCGTCAGCTTGATGGTGGTGGTGATCGCCCTCATGGTGGCCGCTCACTGGCATCTAAGCTACGAACTGCACCAGGAAAAATGGGAGCGCACGCATCCGGCCAACCCCGACTGGGTGCTGCACGGCAGCTTCACGGACCAGGAGGTGCATGATATTCTCGGCGAACTGGCGGAATTTTGGCTGCTCACCGGCATTCCGCTGGTCGGGCTGGCGCTGGTCGCGGCTTATTTCATTGCCCGACGTTCGATCCGCCCGGTTCAGCAGATCAATCACCAGTTGGATCAGCTCGACGTGGCGACGCTTTCACAGCGGATTCAGGCTACTGATGCCGACCCGGAAATCGGCCAGTTGGTGGGCCACTTCAACAATCTCCTCGACCGGATGGAAGTTTCGTTCACGCACCTGCAAGAATACACCGCGCAAGTGGCACATGAACTTCGCACGCCGCTCCAGTTGTTGCGGCTGCGGATTGAATCCGAGTCCGTGACCATGAACCCGGCGCTGGCCGAGGAATTACAGGAGGAAATTGCGCGCCTCTCGAACTACGTGGAAACGGCGCTGGCGGTTGCCCAAGCTGAACAAGGCCGACTCGAACTGACGCCAGAGGCAATCAGTCTTAAGGCGTATCTTGCCGACACACTCGAACCGTTCGGCCGGCTGGCGCAGGCCGATGGCCGGAAGCTGCTCTGGTCGTGCCGCGAAAACATCACGGTGCAGGCCGACCGGGGCGCGCTCAAACAGATCCTTTTCAATCTCCTCAACAACGCGCTCAAGCATGGTTCCGGGAACATTCAATTGCGCGTCAAGCCGGCACACAACCACGCGACTCTCCTGATCGGCAACCGCGCCGCGCAGTCGCCGCACCGGCCGGTTGTGGGATTAGGGATCGGCCTCCGGCTGGTGGCAGCCTTTGCCCAGCAAATGCCGGGAACGCGGTTCCGTTGTCGGCGCGGCGCCTTCTTTTGGTCACAGCTCATCCTGCCTGTTCCTGCCGGCAAATTTCGCCCGCGAACCTGAACCCGGGCCGGCGCTAATCCGGGGAAAATTCCAGCACGGACCCCACTTCTGCCAGCCGGAAAATGTCCGGCAAAGCCTGCTGCAACCGGTGTGTCGCCAGCGAGCCGGTGCAGTGAACGGGGACGAGACATTCCAGTTTGGCGTCCCCCAACCGGGCGATCGTTTGTTGAATTCGCTCTTCGCTGGCTGAACCCAGATGCAGGCCGCCGATCACCACGCTCACCGGTTTTCCGCCGGTCAATTGGCTGACGTGGTTGAGCGCATTCACCACGCCGGCATGAGCGCAGCCGAGCAGCAAAATGACACTGCGGCCCCGGTCAATCACCAGTGCCTGATCATCCCACAACGGGTCGGATCGCGTGCCTTCGGCATCCAGAAAGAACGCTCCGCCGGTATCTTCGTAAGGGGTCAGGCGCGGAATTTCGCCGGTGGCAAAGACGCCTTCCACGATCTCAGTGCGGCTGCCGGTTTCAAAAAATCCGCCCGGGCAACTGCGGATGGCCTGCGCCACGCCATCGCTCATGCCAATCTCACGCGACTGGCCGTTGGAATTGCGACTGAATTTGTTTTCAAACGCGGCGGGATGCAGATAAATCCGCGCCTGAGGCGCGACTGCCAACAGTGAAGGAACGCCGCCCGTGTGGTCGTAGTGACCGTGGCTCAAAACCATTGACTCCACGCGATCCAACGGCAGACGCAAGGTTTCCGCGTTAGCCAACGCCAGGTCCGTCTGGCCGGTGTCGAACAGCAGACTGTGCTGCCCGTATTGAATGTGAAAACACAACCCGTGCTCAGCGACGAGTCGCTGGCGATGGACGCTGTTTTCCACGAGCACCGTGATGCGAATGCGTTTATTCATGTTGATTCACAAATTTGCCAGCGGCACTGGCCTTGAGCGTGCCGCCCTGCGTGAGTTCAGCCCGTAACTGAAACAGACCGTGAGCCTCGTCCTCCAGCCAGGCTCGCAGAATCACTTCTTCAGCGGCCACGACGCGCTCGCGATAACGCACTTTCAATTCCGCCGTCAGGCCGCGAATGCCGCGCGCAAACAGACAGTGGGTCATCGCGCCATCCAGCAGTGTGGCGATCAAACCGCCATGCAATACTCCGGAATAACCTTCCAGCGCGCTGTGGCCCAAAAATTTCGCGCTCACGCTGCCGTCCGGCTGCGACTCGTAACGCAACGCCAGCCCCATCGGATTGGAGCCGCTACAGACAAAACAAAACGGATGCGCCTCCGTCCGGGTGTTTATCAGGCGGATTTGGACATCGGCTGGCGCAGGAGATGTTGTCATGCTTCCCCTGCCAAGCAGCGGCAATGCCAATCAGGCAGATCAGTTGCAACCATTGAAAACCGTCCATTTCACGCCAATTTTGACGGATTGCAAACAAGGTCTTTTGAAAACACCTCTGCCAACCGTGGCAAAATGCATTGCCAACCTTGCGTTGAAAGCCGACCATGAGATGGCGAAATTGCCTTCGATCTGCCCATGCCGGAAACCTTTCACAACCAGTTGCTCGATTCGGTGCCTGATGGTCTGTTCACCGTGGACGCCGACTGGCGCATCACCTTCTTCAATCGCGCCGCCGAGCAGATCACCGGTGTCCGCCGGCAGGAAGCGCTGGGCCAGCGCTGTTGCGACGTGTTCCGCGCCTCGATCTGCGAAAGCGCCTGCGCGCTGAAGCAAACCCTGACCATCCGCCGGCCCGTGGCCAACAAGGTGGTTTACATCGTCAACGCCCAGGGCGAGCGCATTCCCATCAGCATTTCCACCGCGCCGCTCAAGGACGCGCGCGGCAGGGTCATCGGCGGCGTGGAAAGTTTCCGCGATCTGCGTCTTGTGAACGAACTGCGGCAGCAGGCCGAACAGCAGGACTCCTTTTCCGACATCATTGGCCGCAGCGCGGTCATGCGGCAATTGTTCGAGCTGTTGCCGCCCGTGGCCGAGAGCGACAGCACCGTGCTGATCGAAGGACCCAGCGGCACCGGCAAGGAACTGTTTGCCTGCGCGCTGCACCAGCTTTCCCGCCGCAAACCCAAACGCTTCGTGGCCATCAACTGCGGAGCCATGCCGGATACGTTGCTGGAAAGCGAACTGTTCGGCTATAAGGCCGGGGCGTTCACCGATGCGCGCAAGGACAAGCCCGGCCGTTTCGCTCTGGCCGAGGGCGGCACGATTCTGCTCGACGAAATCGGCGACATCTCGCCCGCCATGCAGACGCGTCTGCTGCGCGTGTTGCAGGAACGCGTGTATGAACCGCTCGGCGGCGTGGAGCCGGTGCGGTGCAACGTGCGCATCATTGCGGCGACCAACAAGTCGCTCACCGCGCTGGTAAAGGCGGGAAAATTTCGGGAAGACCTGTTTTATCGGATTCATGTGGTGCGGCTGGAATTGCCGGCACTGCGCGAGCGGCGCGAAGACATCCCGCTGCTGGCGGATCATTTTGTGGTGCGGCTGAACCGGCTCAAGGGCCGCGACATCGCAGGGCTTTCCGATGGCGCGCTGGCGCGACTGATGGAGCACGATTTTCCCGGCAACGTGCGCGAACTGGAAAACATTCTCGAACATGCCTTCGTGCTGTGCCGTAGTGGATTGATTGAATTAAAGCACCTGCCGCCGCCCTTGCGGACGGCCGGCGAAATCTCTTCCGGGATGCCGGCGGGGCGGACGCTGGCGGTGATGGAAAAACTGTTTGTTCAGGATGCGCTGCGCCGGAACGCCGGCAATCGCGCCGCCACCGCACGCGAACTTGGCATGGATGCCAGCACGCTGTTCCGCAAGATCAAGTCGCTGAAATTAAAGGGCTGAATGCCGTTTTCATCAGCCGCAAGCGGCAGCATGGCAAAACGCCACGCCAGCGGATTCTCACCGTGGTGGAACGCCATGCTTTTCAAACTTCGAGAGAACCGCATCGCAAGCCATAGCAGCCGGCATCAGGAAGTTGATTATTTAAAACAACTCCTTGGACATCGGCGATCCTTCGATAATCAGAGACACCTAACGTCGGCTGCCACGAAGTTCTGGCCGCTGGCACGATGATTGCATTGCAACGGGTGTGACGATTGCCATGCCCATCTCACAAGAGCGCATCTCGCCGCTGCTGGATACAGCGACGCGGCTGCTGCTGGTCACGCGGCTGCGTGGAAAAGAAGTGGCACGGAAAGAATTCGTCCTCAGTCCCCAATCGCCTGAAGAACTGGCGCGGAGCGTGGCGGAATTGCATGTGGATGTGTTGCTGTGCGCCGCACTTTCACAGGGCTTGCACCGCGAACTGGAGCGGCACGGTGTGCGTGTTCAGCCGCATCTCTGCGGCGATACGGAAATCGTGCTGCGAGCTTTTTGCCGCAAGCGGCTCAACCAGCCGGAATTTCGCATGCCTGGCTGCTGGGGGCGGCATTCGGGCTGGAACTGCTGCCGGTCCCGCCGGTCGGCGCGGCTGCTCAAAACCACTTTCAGACCAAACCAAAAATAAATCACATGACGACCACCACGTTGCCCAAAGAAACCACCATTCGCATCGCCATCCCGTCCGCCGACGGGAGGCTGCACGGCCATTTCGGCGGCTGCCGCGAATTCACGCTGGTGGACGCGGACACCCAGTCTCTGACCGTGATCGCCAACCGGACCATTGCCGCACCGCCGCATCAGCCGGGCCTGTTCCCGCGCTGGCTGCGCGAGCAGGGCGTCCGCGTGGTCATCGCGGGCGGCATCGGCAAACGGGCGCTCGACAACTTCGCTTTGCACGGCATCGCGGTTCATGCCGGTGAGGTGAACGCCCGCATTGAAACCCTCGTTGCCCTCTACCTCGCCGGCTTGTTGACCGGTTCACCCGTTGGTTGTGAACACCACGGTCACCTGCACGACCATGAACACGGTCACCACCACGAACACTGATACGCTTCCAGCCTGCCGCAATCGCCATGAAAATGAATCCTGAATGCACGCCCTGCCTGCTGCGCCAGGCGCGGGAGGCCATTGCCTTGAGCGGCGTGGAAGTTGCAGCCGGCTTCGCGCTGTGGGAACGGGTGGAACGTTTCATGGCGCAAACCGATTTGAGCCAGCCGCCGCCGGTTCTGGCGCAAAAGCTCCATCGCCTGATCCGGCAGCATTCCGGCAATCCCGACCCTTACGCGGCCATGAAGGCGCAACTCAATGAGCGCGCGCTCCGACTTTATCCCGAATGGCACCGGCGTTTTCGACTCGCCTGGCCGCCGCTGGAAGCCGCCGTGCGGATGGCCATTATCGGTAATCTGCTCGACGCGGGCGCCAAAACGCAATTGGACGAATCCGCCGTGAGGGCGGCTTTTGAAGACGCTTTGACCGCGCCGCTGCGGGGTTCTGTTGAAGCCTTTGCCAGGGCCATCCGCCAGGCGCGGCAAATCCTGTATCTGGCCGACAACACCGGTGAAATCGTCTTCGACCGCGAACTGCTCGCGCAACTGCCGCTGGGTCGTTGCACATTTGCCGTGCGCGGCGGCCCGGTGCTGAATGACGCCACGCTCGCCGACGCCAAAGAGGCGGGGATCGGCTATATTTGCGAAGTGATTGCCAACGGCTCCGACGCACCCGGCACGCTGCTCGCAGATTGTTCGCCGGAGTTCCGCGAACATTTTCATGCGGCGGACCTGGTCATCGCCAAGGGACAGGGCAACTATGAATCGCTGGCCGGCGCGGACAAAAGCATTTTCTTCCTGCTTAAAATCAAATGCGAGGTTTTGAGCCGCGCGCTCGGGTATCCGTGCGGCAGCCTGGTGCTGCATTGCTCGCGCCCGGCGGACGGAGGTTCCTGAAAACGGCAGCATGAAAGTGGAACTCACATCCATCAGCCGCATTCAATCGCCGTATACGCAATCCGTTAGCACGCCAATCCAGCCGCGCTGGGCGGCTGGCATCCGGGGCACCGTGGAGGTGTTCCCGGAATTCGCGCTCGGCCGGCGCGACCTCGACGGATTCGACCGTGCCTGGCTGGTTTATTGGTTCGACCGCGCGCGGGCGGCGCAGCTTGCAGTGGTGCCCTACCTCGACACGCAATCACGCGGCATCTTTGCCACGTGCGCCCCAGCCGGCCCAATGCGATCGGCCTTTTCCGCGTGCAACCGCTGGCCGTGGATGGCAACCGGCTACAGGTGGCGGATCTGGACGTGCTCGATAGCACACCGCTGCTGGACATAAAGCCTTTCATCCCCGATTACGATGTGTTTCCGGCCGAACGCGTGGAGTGGTATGCCCAGGCGCGCGGAACGGGAAAAGCGGACGAGAGATTTGAAATTGGTGCTGTTAAAACAGGTTAGCGTGAGTGCCGTCGCCCATGTTGAACCAGCCGTCCTTTGCGATGAACTCATTTTTAGCGACTCCGCTCTGGACGCTGACGGGCTACTGTCTGCTGGCCTTCGTCGCGGCCTTGCTCGGCGGAGGACTGCCCAGCCTGTTCAAACTCACCCACGCACGACTGCAAATCGCGGTGAGTTTTGTCGCGGGGCTGATGCTGGGTCTGTCGCTGCTGGGCCTGCTGCCGCATGCGAGCCATCAGCTCAATTCCATTCATCTCGGCACGGCGTGGCTGCTGGGTGGATTTCTGGTGATGTTTTTTCTGCAACGGTTTTTGCCGTTTCACCATCACGATGTCGCCGAGGGCAGCCCGCTGGACCCCTGCGGACACACGCACTCGCTCGCGGAACGATCCGCCCGAATATTGAACTGGGGCGGGGTCGCTCTCGGCCTCTCGCTGCACTCGGTGTTTGACGGCGTGGCGCTGGCGGCGGCGGCTTCGGTGCGCAACGGACAGGGCGGAGCGCTGGCTTTGGGCACGGCGCTGGCGGTCATCCTGCACAAACCGTTCGGCGCACTGGCCATTACCACGCTCATGGCTGCGGGCGGTTCCACGCGACGGGACCAGTTTGCCGTCAATGCCGCGTTCGCCCTGATCACTCCGGCAGGCGCGCTGCTGTTCTTTGTCGGCGCCGGAGAATTCATCCACGCCCATGAGGCGGCGCTGGGAGCCGCGCTGGCGTTTTGCGCCGGAACTTTTCTGTGCATCGCCTGCGCCGACCTGCTGCCGGAACTGCAATTTCACAAGCACGACCGCTTTAAGCTGTCGCTGGCTCTGCTGCTCGGCATCGTGATGGCGTGGCTGATCATCACCTTTGGGCACGCGGGACATGAGCACAGCGGGGCGCACTCGGCATTAAAAGATTTGCCGCCCGATTTGTCATTAGTTGTCGCGACGATCCAAGACAATTCCGACAGGAAAAATTGACAATGCGTAGATGAGCGTATCACGGTGAATGGGTATGAAAATGAAATATTATGCAGTCATTTGCGGGCTGATGACTGTGCTCTTGTTGATCATGGCAGCGTGCGCATCGTTCGGCCCCATAGAACCACTTTACGAAGGTAAACGGCTCAGTGTCTGGGTGGTGAAAAACAATTCAGGAACCAATCAAGACGAATCGCCAGCCCAGGATGCCATCGCTGAGGCAACGTGGACAAACGCGGTTCGCGCCGTTGGCACAAACGGTCTGCCTTTTTATTCAAGATGGCTCGGGGATTTCAGCAACCCCGATCGCCAATACGGGTCACAAGAGGCCATTGAAATCCTCGGACCAGCCGCAGCGCCTCTGGTTCCCATTCTGGGTGGATTGCTGAAGCAGGATCAAACCGCGCCCTCAGCCGCAAGATGTCTGTTGGCCATCGGCACAGCCTCCATCCCCTGCCTGACCGAAGCCGCAGAGACGTTAACCAATCAGGGGCAAAGTATCGCCATCCCAACCCTGGCGTTGTTCGGTTCAGCCGCCCGGCCGGTGGTTCCAGTTTTAATCCAATTCATCAAAAACGATTCTCGGCTGGCCTGGCCGGCTCTCCAAGCCTTGGTGGAAATTGAAACCAACAGAGACGTCGTGCTGTCCTTGGCAGCATCACACATTTTCGACACGAATTGTGCATCCGGCGCGGCTTACGCACTGGGGCGGTTGGGGAATGCCGCGGTCCCGATCTTGCTGAGGTCGCTGACCAACGAGACGAGGAGCATCCGTTGTTTTGCGACGGGCGCTTTGGACCCACAATTTCAGAGCAACTCAACAAATCCAATTCAAACCAACTCGCTCTGGTTCCAGCGGCTGGGTTGCGAATACAACCTCAAGGTTTTGCAAGCGGCGACTCGCTGTTACTCGCTGGGTGATTATGTTGCAGCAACGCAAACAGCCGAGCAATTCACCAACAGC
>JAJXXI010000758.1 GCA_021781185.1 bacterium | reverse complement strand
ATCAAAAACCGCACCGGCTATCAATACCTCGCCTCGCATGTCCGCGAAGAACATGCACACCACGGCGGCACGGGCAGCGGCGAACACGGCCCGGGCACAACCGCCGCCGCCGGCCAGCCGCTCGACTTGAAAATCCCCGTGCTCGGCAACTGGTTCTTCTGTGCGCTGGCCGGAACCTTCTGGTATTTCCAGTTCTTTTTCTACCAGATGGGTGAAAGCCAGATGGGTGACTACAAGTTCTCCAGTTGGACGCTGCACATGGCGAGCATCATCATCTTCAGCACGCTCTGGGGCATCTTCTTCAAGGAATGGCGCGGGGCGAAGAAGCTGACCAAATCACTCGTGGTCGTGATGTTGCTGTTCCTGATCGGCTCCACGGTGATCATCGGCTGGGGCAACAAGATTTCCGAGGACGCCGCCCATGCGCAGGCGGCCGCCACGGCTGCCCAAGTCTCGAAATAATCCGGCAAACAACACGCCGCGCTTCAAGTCACCTTGAAGCGCGGCGTGATTGTTTTAAACCTGCCTAAATCTGAAAATCCAGCGCGGCGTTTTTTTGCCCCTTTTCCAGCACGCGCATGTCGAGCCCGTCGTAAATGACGAGCGAATTCGGCTGCACGCTGTCCATGATGAACACGTTGCCGCCGATGGTGCTGCCCGCGCCGATGATCGTCTCACCACCCAGAATCGTGGCACCGGGATAGATCGTCACGTGGTCCTCAATCGTGGGGTGGCGCTTCTTGCCGCGCAGCAACTGGCCGGCGGCCGTGGATTTCGCGCCGAGCGTCACGCCGTGATACATCTTCACATGCTGGCCGATCACGCAGGTCTCACCCACGACCGTGCCCGTGCAATGATCCACGAAGAAATGCGAGCCGATCTTCGCGCCCGGATGCAGGTCCATGCCCGTGCGTGCGTGCGCCCACTCGCTCATGATGCGCGGGATGAGCGGCACGTCTTTCTGGTAAAGCTCATGCGCCAGCCGCTGCACCGCGATGGCCTCGACGAACGGATAGGAGACCAGAATTTCATCCTTGCTCGCCGCCGCCGGATCGCCGTTGAACGCCGCCTCCACGTCGGTTTGGAGCACCTCACGAATGCACGGCAGGCGGCCGAGAAACTCCACTGTCAGCCGGTGCGCCTCGTGGGCGATGTCCTTTTTGGCCAGACCCGCCGGCGGATTGTATTCCAGACTTTTGCGAATTTCGTCCTCCAGTTTGCCGAGCACGGCATCCAGCAGCGCCGCCGTCTCCACCTTGATTTCCGAGGAATGAATCAGCTTTTCATCGAAGAAACCAGGAAACAACAGGCGCAATAAATCCTGCGCGAGCATCGTAACGACGCGCTTGGACGGCAGATTTTTGCCATCCAGATGGTTGATGCCGCCGAACTGCGCGTAGGACGCGACGAGCTCATTGGTGAGTTTGGTGACCGTTTCCACGGCGGCAAACTACCACGAAGGTGCCAGGAGACAAAGATTTTGTCTCGACCCGGCGGCGTCTTGCAATGTTCAGAACACAAAATCCTGCCAAGCGAATTAACTGAACAATCCGAGCCCGGCTACCTCAGTAGGTTGAATGGATTGAAGCTCCTGGCCGGTGCGTTCGTGGTGGTGGACTGGTTGGTGCTAGTGGTGCTGTGGCCGCCCAGCAGACTGCCCAGTCCCGACAACACGCCACTGCCCGTTTTGATGACATTGCCCACTTCTCCGCCCACTGTGCCGCCGACCAGTCCGCCGGCGGCGCGTGCCGTCAGCGTGGCCAGCACCAGAACGTCTTTTTTGGGTTGGGGATTGCCAAGGGTTCCGAGCACGGTCATGAACACCGGCAACGGGGTGTAGCCATTGACACTTTGTGTGGTGTCCAGCGCAAGCTTGGTGGCCAGGCTGTTGGTCAGCGACACCTCAAGCGGCAGATTCAGCGGGGAATTGGTCAGCACATCCGCAATCGGAATGACCCCGTGGACATTGCCCAGAAAGGCCGGACTGACCACCTCGGCCCGCTGAACATCAATTTGACCGCTGCCGAGGCCGACCTGCACCTCTGCGCCGGTGAGCGGCGACTGCATGATTTCCGGGATGTTCAACAGTGTGGCAATGAGCTGGACGTTGATGGGAATGAAAAAGATTTTGGTGTGCGACGCGACCAACTGGACACTGGCGTTGGTCAGGATCAGCGACACCTGGCCGCTCAAGCTTTGCCTGAGGTTCGTGCCGGTCACGCCCTGACCCTTGACCTGCGCACCGACATAAATCAGGCCGCTATATTTGCCGTTGGCGTCTGGCACAAAGCTGTTGGCCAGCGGCGCGATGGGAATCCCCCCGGCATCCAGCGACACGGCATAGATCCAGCCCGGCACGCCCAGGTTCAAATCCGCCGTGGCGCTGACCGGTGCCCCGTTCAGTGTGAGCTGCAGCGGCTTGACCGTCACCTGCCCGCCATTGAGCGTGAGGTTCGCCAGCAGATTCGTGATTTCAACTTCGTGCAGATAGAATTTACCAATGGCGGCACTGGCGGTGAAATTGTGGAACGGCAGAATGACCGGAGCCGGTTCCTGATTGGCCGCTTCCGCTGCGGGTGCCGGAGTTGAAGCCGTGGTTGCCGCCGGCGTCGTGCCAGACTTGGATTTGCCGGCAAATAGATCG